>PLBX01000013.1:0-1473 GCA_003135495.1 Acidobacteriaceae bacterium
TCACGGCGGGAATCAAATCAGGACCGTTGAAACCTGTGCGATCCCGCCATTCCGAATCCCAACGAAGCGAGTTTAATAACACTCCGATATTAGTGGTTAAGGGAACACACGCGCCGATCTTTTCCGCGCTGCACGGATCGATCCCTTGAAGTCGGCACGGCGGAAGCGATCCGCGCGAATGCTTGCATCGTTGGATAAACGTCAGATGACACGTAAAACCCAAGTAGTAAGGCATATCAAATTCCATCATTCAGGATTGGCACTGGTATCAGGTTTGACCCACGAGCTGTGGCGAATGGGCTCAGAGGACAATGAAAGCGATTTCACGGGCGAAGAAATTCTAGCGATATTGTAGCTCTAACTTGCGGACCATCTGGGAATTGGCTCGGTTACTAGCCATAAGCGCGTTACAGGGGATTTGCGCTTCCTGCTGAATTTTGTCTGAATTTCAGACAATTCGCCTAGTAGTCACAAAACGTGAACAATCAGTCACGAAGCATGACGGTACCTCAGTAGTTAATGGTGGCGAGCCCTAAATAAGGCTATTAAGAATTAAGAACTAGAAAAGGGCCGTAATCGTAACTCAGTCGGCATTGTAGGGTGCAGTATGCAGTCGCCTCTGCCCGGGGACGAAGCCGCGAGGTCGCGAGTCCTCTGGAATTATCGGATACTGGATACTCCTCCGGAGGAGCGTTTCGACGATCTTGTTCGTGTGGCCACCTATATCTGTGGCACACCTATCGGGTTAGTTGGCCTCATCGACGCCAGCAGAGAATGGTTCAAGTCAAAGGTCGGATGGGACGTTAGCGAGATTCCGCGGGAAATCTCCTTCGGTACCCACACCATCACGCAACCCGATGTACTTATCGTTTCTGACACCCTGAAAGACATACGTTTCGTCAAGAACCAACTGGCCGCGCAGGCGGGAGTGCGTTTCTACGCCGGGGCGCCCTTGCTGACGCCCGAGGGATACGCGCTGGGAACCCTGTCAGTGATGGATTATGTTCCGCGCGCGCTGACCGAAATGCAGACGCGCATCCTGTGGGCCCTGGCGCGGCAGGTGATGGCCCATCTGCAAGACCGGCTCGGATTGGGAGCGAATCCCGCGATGGAGTCGTATGAGTGTTACCGGCGGTTCTTCGAAACGAGCGTGGTGGGATTCTACCGCACTACTTTGGACGGCCAGGTGCTCGACTGCAATCCGGCTTTTGTGCAGATCATGGGTTACGCGTCGCGGGAGGAGCTGCTAGCCTGCCATGCCTTGGACTTCTACTTTTCCCCCAGCGAACGGCAAGACTTCCTGGAACAATGCCGGAGTCTCGGCTCCCTGACCAATTTCGCTTCGCGGTTGCGGCGCAAGGACGGCAGTTCGGTGTGGGTGCTGGAGAACGTCGAGCCAGTGCTGAGGCAGGACGGGACACCGGCCATGATCGAAGGCACACTGGTAGACATCTCGCAGCAGAAGTTCGCTGA
>PLBX01000013.1:1508-4738 GCA_003135495.1 Acidobacteriaceae bacterium
TTGAGATGTTGGGCTATACGCACGGTGAATTCGTGGGCAAGAAACTTTGGGAGATCGGCCCGTTTAAGGATATTTCTGCCTCCCGGTCCGCTTTTAGCGAGCTCCAAACGAAGGGGGTTATCCGCTACGAGGATTTGCCGCTTGAGACCAAAAACGGGCGGCGAATTAACGTAGAGTTTGTCAGCAATGTCTACCCGGTTGATGGAACCCAGGTGGTTCAGTGCAATATCCGTGACATCACCGAGCGCGTACGATCCGAAGTGCGGTGAAGATGACCAATGGCCGAATGAGAGGAAGCCAATTTTCTTCATGCAATATAAGTCTCCCATATCGTCGATATGGCAGTCTAAGTAACACATCGAAGATATGAAGGACGGTACTGGATGGCTCGACATCGTCTTCGCGAAAGGCCAAAGAGCCGCTCGACGGAATCAAGAAAGATCTATTCAGCCAACACCTTGTGCACAAATTGAACAACCATGGATCCTTCGCCCACTGCCGAGGCGACACGTTTCACGCTCTCAGCCCGGATGTCGCCAACCGCGAAAACTCCGGGAAGGCTCGTTTCCAGCGGATAAGGGGGCCGGTGCAGAGGCCAGCCGTCTTGAACCTCCGCACCGGTCTTAATGAAGCCATTTGCGTCGAGCGCGAGACTACCTCGAAGCCATTCCGTGTTGGGATCGGCNNCTTAAGGTGAGTGTCGCCTTCAAGCGCTTCGATTGTGGTCCAAGCCATAAGAGTAATGCGCGGGTTCGCTTCGATTCGGGAAATCAAGTATCGCGACATGGTTTTAGCGAGGCATGGTCCTCGCACCACGAGATAAATATGCTTGGCGGAGCCGGCAAGGAAAACTGCCGCCTGCCCGGCTGAATTCCCGCCGCCCACGACCGCCGCCTCTTCGTCGCGGCAGACGGTGGCCTCGATGTGGGTAGCGCCATAGTAGACTCCAACTCCTTCTAACTGGGAAAGGTTCGGCAAATCGAGTCTGCGATATCGNNTGGCGGATTGAGCGATAGCGATATGTGCTCCAAACTTTTCCGCCTGAACAAATGCGCGGCCAGAGAGTTCCTCACCAGAAATTCCCATGGGGAAACCGAGATAGTTCTCGATCCTGGAACTCGATCCGGCCTGTCCTCCCGGTGCATTTTTCTCAAGGACCAGAACTTTAAGTCCTTCTGAGGCTCCATAGACAGCCGCCGCGAGCCCGCTTGGTCCGGCGCCGACTACAACCACGTCGCTCACGTCGGCCTGATCGATTCCGGCGTTCAATCCGAGGCAGGCAGCCACTTCGGAATTGCTTGGATTGCGCAGGGCGACTGTGCCGCGACAAATCAGGACTGGAATGTCCGCTATCGGAATTTCGAATTGGTCAAGAACAGTCTGCACGTCAGGATCGACCTCGACATCAAGATAGCTGTAAGGTTGACCGTTGCGAGTAAGAAATTCTCTGAGACGCAGCGTGTCACTCGAATGGTTGGATCCGATCAACACTGCATCGCCCACGGAGTTGGAAATGAGAAAAACGCGGCGCAGTACAAACGCCTTCAGGAATATCTCCCCGAGCGCGGCATCCGTCTGCATAATGTGGCGTAGATTGGCCCGGTCGATTTCCAGCAGCGTGCTGGCTTCCAGGGCCCTGGCGCGGATCAGAGTGCCGCGGCCCGACAGCAGGTTCACGTCGCCAGTAAATTCTCCACGATCGAGAACGTGGAGGACAGTCTCCCCATCGGCGGAAACACGAATTGCTTCGACTCTGCCACTCAGTACGACGAAGATGCCGTGATGCAGATCGCCCCGTTCCAGAATAACTTCGTGTGGTTGCGCATCCCGCTGCTGGCCAAATCCTGCTAAAGCAGCAATTTGACTATCGTCAAGCTTGGGAAACCTTGCCGCGATCTGTTCGGGAGATCCAAGTATCAGTTCACGAGCGGCCATCGGTTCTTTCTGAGTATTAACGCCCATCCTAGTCCCTTCAAAGAGAGTGGTATGGTCTGTTCTATTCTATACAGTCTGTCGAATGGCTCGGAGCCACTGCAGCCGGATTCGCACCTCAACTAATTCCCGGCATCGCGCACGGGAACGGCAGGACGCGCTAAGATACTAGGATCTCTGCCTGCCACTTTCGTCCCTCCATAAAGGGGTGTGTCGCATGAATCCGGAAACGCAACAGTCCGAATCCCCATACTGCGTGAGGATCGAGACCGAGACAGGCCAGTCTGCTACTATTCCCATTGCCGTCTTGACACCGAAGCAGTTGGAAGTCTTTCTTCAGAGTGAGTTCAAGAGGCTGGCGCAAGAAGCAGGCATAAAAGGCGCTCGTATTCATGTGGAGCGGGCGATAGCCGCTGACTACGTGCAGGTCCTCCGTGAGGTGACGGCGTGCCTGTCCTCTGCGAAGGCACGAGCGGCATGACTCGGGCCCCGAGCGATTGTACAAGTAAGCACGGAAAAAACTATTTTGACTCGCGGTTGATGAGTGNNGTTCTCTCCAACAACCAGGTTTTCTCCGCGCGTTAAAGCGGACTTTTTCATTGAAACTTCAAATAGCAACGCAGCCTCTGTTTCGTTTTCGAACTCGTCGTTGATACTGCCTGCTCGCGAGAATGGTGTCTGACCATGGTCAATCAAGGAGCAGGAGGAAAGAAATCCTCGATTGTGAAAGGATAGGC
Organism: Acidobacteriaceae bacterium; assembly: GCA_003135495.1. GTDB lineage: Bacteria > Acidobacteriota > Terriglobia > Terriglobales > Acidobacteriaceae > Acidiflorens. The sequence continues at coordinate 4,178 of PLBX01000013.1, forward strand.
GGCATCCTGGCCGATACCGCCGCCATCGGGTGTGGTCCAGAAGCTGACCCGCTGCAGACGTGAGTTCTGTGCTGCTTGAGTCGCGAATGCCTGACCATATTGAAGGCGAAGGGTCGGATCGGTGAAGTACCAGGTTTCAGGGATGCCATAGACCTTTGGCGCACCGAGCGAAGGCAAGGTGGCGTCGGCATCGTCCAGAATTCGTTGCAACAGCTGATCGTATGTCGCGCCAGTGGACGTCACGTAGCAATCGAAATCTAAGCGCGAAGACGGCAGCGGCAGCCCATGATCAACCATGAACTTCACGCCCCGATAGACAAAGAACATCGTCCGGTGGCCATTGAGGATCGCGTAGTCAGGGTCAATCCAGGTGTCGTCAAACACAACATCCTGCGGACAATCCGCATGGAAATATACGGTGGGCCGGATGCCTTGCGCAGACGCAACCGAAACGAAGCGAGGGTAGTTGGTCGTGAGGAACCATTCTGAATTAGGTCTGTTGTTTGCGGAGTTGCCGATGGTAACTTCTGAGTCAAAGTAGATCGTGTCCACCACACGAAT
>PLBX01000573.1 GCA_003135495.1 Acidobacteriaceae bacterium
CCGTTCGGCGATCACACCGGGTTCTACACCTTGCCCGAGCCGTACCCGGTGTTCCATCTCACGGCAATTACCCATCGGAAAGATGCGGTTTACCCGGCAACGATCGTGGGCAAGCCCCCGATGGAAGATGGCTGGATGGGCAAAGCTGTCGAACGCATTTTTCTCCCGCTAATGAGGCTCACCATTCCTGAGATCGTCGACATCAATCTCCCCGTCGAAGGCATTTTTCACAACCTGATGATCGTCTCCATCAAGAAGTCCTATCCCGGCCAGGCGCGCAAAGTTATGAACGCCGTCTGGTCGCTCGGCCAGGCCATGTTCACGAAATGCATCATCGTGGTCGATGAAGACGTAAACGTGCAAGACATCGCCGATGTCACATTGAAGGTGCTGAACAATATCGATCCCGAGCGCGACATCCAATTCACGCTCGGCCCGGTAGATTCGTTAGACCATGCCGCCCGCTTGGCAAATTACGGCTCGAAGATGGGCATTGATGCCACCCGCAAATGGTCAACCGAGGGATTTGCGCGACCATGGCCCGATGAGATTGTTATGGATTCAAAAACTCGCGCTGCCGTAGATGGAAAGTGGAAGGCGCTAGCGAAAGAGTTGGGAATTGAGTAGTCAGCCTCACTACTAAACTGAATGCCTATCGAGGTAGAGTTTTAGTTAAGAGGTTGGGTGAGGGGTCGAGTTTCTGTTAGCGAAGGGCCTCTTGCCCGCTGTTTGTCCGGCAATCCGCCTGCCTTCACGGGCGGTTCAGCGTCTCCATCCGCAGTTGGATTTCGAGATTCGTCATCATGGAGAACAATGTTAAGAAGAGAACTGTGGACGTGTAAATTATTTCCANNGCCAACCGCTTTTCGCTGGAGTTGAAAAGCTGATCGACGAGATCATCCTGGTATCGAATGTTTCGCTTCAGCAGATATTTAAGGAACATGGCGGACAATTTGGGTTCCCGGCTCATAGCCAGCATTGTCGCTTTTTTTGCGATATGCAAAAGGACGGATTTTGTCATCGTGGTTGCCGACGACATACGAATGACTTGGCCGGCAAGTCCTCCCTCGCCAAAAAAATCGCCGTTGCCCAAAATGCCTAGAGTCGCTTCCTTCCCGCCTTCCGATACCACGCTGAGTCGTACTCTTCCGCTTTGAATAAAAAATAATCCGTCGGCGGAATCGCCCTGGGAAAACACGGCGTGCTTCGTGTCAAAAGACAGCATTTCTCTGCCCTCTCCAATTGACGAGAGAAAAGCATGGGGATTGAAATCCGTGCTTCGCTTTGCGCTTTTGAGATTTTTGATCAGGACGCCGCCGGGGTAGGAAGAACTCCACCATAAGTATTGTCGTAAAAGAGGGGTGAGTTGACTGTTCAATAATGCTCATTCCTTTCGCCCTAGGGCGGCATAGTCTCTGTACTGAGGCCAAACGAAAATCTTGCAAAACTGCGCTGTCATGTAACCCCAGCAAGAATTTAACCTTTTCGAGTAAGGACAATCTCAAAGTGATTACAGCCCGTAGCGTCTGTTTTGCATCTCTATTAATAGAAGCCTAAGTAAAAGGTAAAGAAAGACGTACCGGAGGGTTTAGAACTATGTCTAGTTTTAGGAGAGGTCTGTTCGAATTCGAATTCTTACGGTTTCGCCTGGTCAAATCGAGTTTCGCGTTCCTGTTGTCGCTGTGTCTAATGTCAGCGGCCCTACCCCGGTTGGTTATGGCGCATGATTCTCCGCCTCCTCCAACCTATGAGCAGTCTCCCGACAATCAAACCTCGGCCGATCAGCCTACGAACGATCAGGCCAACAACCAGCCTCCCAATCAAGAAGGAGGACAAGCCGCGCCCTATGCGCAACAGACTCCCGAGCAAATACAGCGTTTAGTGGCGCCGATTGCCTTGTATCCCGATTCGTTGGTCGCACAAATTCTTGCCGCCGCTACTTTTCCGGAAGAGGTCGTCGAAGCCGACCGTTGGGTGCAGTCCCATCCTGATTTGAAGGGTGATGCTTTAGGCCGGGCCGTCGATCAGCAGCCTTGGGATCCGAGCGTGAAAGCGCTGACGGCGTTTCCTTCCGTTCTGGGCAATATGGATAAGAATCTATCCTGGACCTCATCGTTGGGCGACGCTTACTACAATCAACAACAAGATGTGATGGATGCATTGCAGGTGATGCGGCGGCGCGCTGAAGAAGCAGGCAACCTGAAAAATACTCCTCAGCAAACCGTCACCACGCAAGGTCAGGATGTCGAGATTCAGCCGGCGGATCCGAACACGGTTTACGTTCCAGCGTATGATCCATGGCTTGTCTATGGCGGTGGCATTGCGCCATGGCCTGGATGGTATCCGTACCCCGGTATCTGGTTTGGCGGTCCCTATCTTTCATTTGGCGTCGGATTCGGAATCGGTTGGTACGGAGGCTTCGGATGGGGATATCCGCACTGGGGCTTTGATTGGCACAACCACTCTCTGATGTTCAACCACGCCCGCTACTATTCTCGAAGTAACACTTTTTATAATCGCGGCAATTATTATCGCGGCGGTGCCTATGGCGCGCGTGGCGGCGCGTATGGAGGCCGAGGCGGTGCCTATGGTGCGCGCGGCGGAGCAGTCTACGGCGGTGCTCGCGGCGGCGCTTATGGCGGAAGGGGCGGAGTATATAACCGGCCTGGCGCTGCTGTCAGGCCCTTTAATGGAAACCGGCAAGCCGCTCGCGGATATGCAGAACCCCGCGGCCAGAGTGGCGTGCGTTCCGGTGCATACACTGGGTATGATCACGGTGGTCAAGCAAGAAGCTATTCATCGCGCGGAAACGCCAGCATGGGTGGTGGAGCAGGGCGAGGCGGGGCACCCCACGGAGGCGGAGGATCCCACACTGGTGGAGGTCACGGTGGTGGCGGTCGTCACTAATCGTCATCATTAGAAATAATTCAAGTCTTACTTTAAGTTTANNGAATGGAGCGAGCTATATGCTGGAAATGAAGTTACACCAAGATGGTTTTCATCCCGTCAATCTTTCTAAGTTAGCCAAGGCAGCGGCTGCTGCGATTCTTGTGGTGGCCTTTGCTCCCGCTTCGTCATGGGCGCAGCAGCCGGGTCAGAAGACGTTTTCATCTGCGGAACGGGCGAGCGATGCTTTGGTCGCGTCCACTCAAAGTAATGACGAAAAAGCGATGCTCGATATTCTCGGGCGTAACGGAAAGCAGGTCGTCAGCTCTGGCGATGACGCCGATGACACCGAAAGCCGCGCTAATTTCGTTAAGCGATATCAGGAAATGCACCGCCTTGTAAAAGAACCCGACGGTACGACGGTTCTCTATATCGGTGCCCATAATTGGCCTTATCCGATTCCGCTAGTCGATAAAGGCCATGCTTGGTATTTCGATACCGAGGCCGGCAAAAGAGAAATTCTGTATCGACGCATCGGACGAAACGAAATTTCCGCGATTCGCGTTTGCCAGGAGTTAGTGGCCTCTGAAAAAGAATATTCGGCCCAGCACAAGGAATATGCTCGCAACATATTCAGCGATCATGGGCAGGATGGCCTTTATTGGAAAGCCGAGAATGGCGAACCCCAGAGTCCGATTGGTCCGCTCGTTGCTCTCGCCGTTCCCAAGGGCTTTGCCCANNGGAAAAATGACCGAGGGTTTCGCATTCGTAGCTTATCCGGCGGAGTATAGATCCTCTGGGGTAATGACTTTCATCGTGAATCAGGATGGAACCGTATACGAAAAGGATCTGGGGCCTAGAACCGAAAGCCTTGGCAAAGCGATGAAGGAATACGCCGTCGTCTCGGGATGGCAGAAATCTGAAGGCCAGGAGCAAGAAACAGCAACGGATCAGCCACCGCAGTAGGCAGTGTGCAAGGCCAAGCAGCCCCACAGAAGAAAGTTTCCCATGCGGAGCGAAATGATTCCGACGCTCCGCATTTTTTATTTAGGACGACGTTTTTATTCGGATTCGCGCATCCATCCTTCTATTCCCAATATCCATTTAATCCTGCTACTTTCAGCTAGCTTCGCAAATCCGCGTCAATAGAGTCGCTTTAGAAAAATGGATGACCAATATCGCTAGTTCATGGGATCTCACGCCTGCCGAGCTGCGCAAGCTCAGGAGTTTGAAAACTCCGCATGGCGTTCAGCGAGCGCTGGACGACATGCCATACCACTTGGCGGATAGTGCCTGGTCTCCGCGCAAGGTGCTGCGGGAGGATACTTCGCATTGCTATGAGGGAGCCCTTTTTGCTGCTGCCGCATTGCGGGTTATTGGACATCCTCCGCTGATTCTCGATCTGGAAGCCGAGCATGACACCGATCATGTAATTGCCGTGTACCGGATCGATGGACACTGGGGCGCGTTGGCTAAATCGAACTACACCGGCTGCCGCTATCGCGAGCCCGTATATCGCTCGTTGCGTGAACTCGCTCTCAGTTATTTCGACACATATTTCAACTTGCGCGGAGAGCGGACCCTCCGAACTTTCTCGCGGCCCGTGCACATGCGGCGATTCGATTCGTTGCACTGGATGATATCCGAACAGCCAGTGTGGTTTGTCGCCGAATATCTGCTAACAATTTCGCATTATCCGTTGATCAATCGCGCGCAAGCAAAACGCCTGCATCGGCTCGATGGCCGGTCATTCCGGGCAGGCTGCCTGGAGCGAGCGGAGAAAAAATCTTAACCGCCGCCGAGCACCAGGGGTTTCACAAAGTGGCAAAGAGGGAAGGTTTTTTGTAGTGGCGGAGTGTTGATGTCAACGTTAGTTATGCGTTTCTGGTTATGCTTTTTGTTGCCGGTAGCGCTGCTCGATAGCTTTGCTTTCGGTCAGAGTGTTTCCGGAACAGCACAGCTGGCAGCGGCGGTCTCCGAACCCGTTCATCTGACACCAGATGCCAACGGCGCCGTTCCTGCGGAGCAGATTCGCCAACTTCTGCAACGCGCAGAAGAAAAAGATCTGGAAAACGACAAGCAGCAGCGCGATTACACCTATATCGAACGAGTTGATCGCCGACAACTCGACGGCCATGGGAGCGTGAAGAAGTCTGAAACTTGGACGTCCGAGATTCTTGAAATCTACGGCGAGCCGCTCGCGCGGATGACTGAGAAGGATGGCAAGCCGTTGTCCGCGAGTGCGGCAAAAAAAGAGGATGACAAAATTCAGAAAATAATCGACAAACGTAAGAATGAGTCCGAAGCAGAACGCCGCAAACGACTTGAAAAAGAAGAGAAGGCTCGCGCAGAAGATCGCAAGTTCGTCCTTGAGATTGCGGACGCGTTCAATTTTCGTTTAATGGGATCGGAGACAATCGAGGGACGCGATGCGTGGGTACTCGAGGGCGATCCGCGTCCTGACTACCAGGCGAAAGACCGCAATGCCAGGATACTGAGCCAATTTAGAGGCCGTGTTTGGATCGACAAGACTGACGTGCAATGGGTCAAGCTTGATGTTATAGCGGTTGATACGGTTGCGATCGGATTTGTACTCGCGCGAATCCATAAGGGCACGCATCTCGTCGTCGAAATGACTCGAGTAAACGATGAAGTGTGGTTGCCCAAGCATGTGCAATTACATTTTGACGCCAGGGTCGCGTTGTTCAAAAGTTATAACGATGATGTCGAACAAAACTATCGCGACTACAAGAAGTTTCGCAGCGACAGCAAAGTGACAGTTGTTGGTGATCCGCAATAGCGACGACCGCTGAAAATGCCGGCGGCTCGCCCTCGACGCAAGCGAAAAGTGGATGTAAAGTTGTGAGATTCGTGCCCAACAGGCGTGCCGTTTATAGCCTTGTTTTCAATTGGTTGCGCGGCCGTTCCAGTACTTCCGTACCGTCTCTAGTACCTTAGTTACCGAAATTCCAGTGACGGGTGACCTAACGAACGTTTGCGTACTACATGTAGTAGGCATTTCGTGCTGAACTACAATATCTGGGCATCATCTGCAAATACCCTTTTTGTGAAATCCAGAAAAACCCTATAAAACCCAGCAAGAACGGAATATCCACGCTGACAGCCCTTGGGAGCGGTTGCGATATGCTCAGCACACCAAAATACCCTCGAATGCATTTGGATAGGGGGCTTGATTCTCTCGATTGCCGAAGTAGTAAGTGAGAGGGACTCGAGCGGAAATCCAAGTTCGGGAGTGAAAAACGTATATGGCCGACTCGCGAGAAGTGATGAACATTCGCCAAGCTTCCCAGTATCTGGGAGTGAGTCCGGACACGCTTTACAAGTATGTGAATGAGCAGAAAATTCCAGCGTTCAAATTAGGGAATCGCTGGCGCTTCAAGAAATCGAAGCTTGATCAGTGGATGGAAGAGCAGTCGATGGAAACGGAAGCGAAGGGCAAGAAAAAAGTTAAGGCGGCGGTCAAAGCCGCAGGCACTTCGTAGACGAATTGATTTGAGAACGCGTTTAAAGAAATTACTTAACGAACTTGTTTAACGAACTTCGAAAAATGAAGTTCGTAGAAAAAGGCGGGCACATGTTTGGAATGGGATCGAAAACGATTGTGGGTCTGGATGTGGGTTCTTCAAGCATCAAGGCCGTCGAACTCAGGAGAACACGCACGGGAATCGAAGTAGCGCATCTCGGCCTGGAGCCGATCGCGCCCGACATTGTTGTCGATTCCATGATCGTCGACTCGGGCACAGTCTCCGCCGCCATTGCCAAGCTGTTCACCGATACGCAGATCAAGTCGAAAGCGGTAGCCACAGCGGTTAGCGGGCACTCGGTGATCGTTAAGAAAATCTCGCTGCCCTCCATGAGCGACCAGGAACTGGCCGAGACCATCCAGAAGGAAGCGGCCCAACATATTCCTTTCGATCTGGCCGATGTGAACCTTGATTACCAAATTCTGTCCGACGACGCGAGCAGTCCAACCATGGATGTACTTCTGGTGGCAGTGAAGAAAGACAAGATTCTGAACTACACCAACGTACTCTCGATGGCCGGCCGGACTCCCGCTATTGTGGATATCGATGCGCTCGCCCTGCAAAATTGCTACGAGTTCAACTACGAGCCGGCCCCGACGCAGGTGGTTGCGTTGCTCAACCTGGGTGCGAGCGTGATGAACATCAACATCGTGAAGGGCACCACGCCGCTGTTTCCCCGTGACGTTTCAGTGGGCGGGCACCAGTACACCGACTCGTTGCAGAAAGAGCTCGACCTCAGCTTCGACGATGCGGAGTCGCTCAAACTCGGACGCAAGGTAGGCACAGTACAGGACGACGCCAAAACGCCGATCTTACAACAAGTGACGGAAATCATCGTTCTTGAAATTCAGAAGACATTCGACTTCTTTCGCGCCAGCGCGGCGGGGGAGCACATCGAGAAAATTTATCTCGCCGGCGGGTCGGCCAAGGTACCTGGACTGGTAGAAGCTCTGCGTCATGAGTTCTCGATGCCAGTCGAATTGTTCAACCCTTTTCAAAAAGTGCTGGCGCCTGCGGATGGCGCCGGAGCCGAACTGGTCGAACAGAATGCTGGCCAGTTGGCAGTGGCCGTGGGTTTGGCCCTGAGGAGCTTTGAAAAATTATGATCCGAATTAATTTACTCGGCTCTCCGAAACCGAAAGGCAAAAAGGGTCCCGCCATCAATATGCCGAGTTTTGACTTCGGCAATTTAGGCGGTCCCATGATCCAAGTGGCTGCGGTGTTGCTGATCGCGGGGGCCATCAATGTTGGCTACTGGTATCAGCTCGACCGCGAGAGCAAAGCCATTGAACTAAAAGCCCGGGTCGCGGAACAGAAAAATCGCGAACTGGCGGACATCAAGGTCCGCTACCTGGATCGGCAACGGCAAGCAGATTCTTATAAACGACGAGTCGATGTGATTGATCAGTTGCGGTCCAACCAGTCCGGGCCGGTGAATCTGATGGCGACCATCGGAGACACGATCAACAACACGGAAGCTGTCTGGCTGAACAGCATGTTGGACCAGGGAGCAAACATTGCTATCGACGGAACGGCGCTGAGCAGCGATGCCGTCGCCAACCTGATTTCGAACCTGGAAAAGACCGGTTACTTCCGCAACATTGAGATCAAAGAAAGTTACCAGGACGACTCGGTAAAAGACATGCAGGCTTTTCAATTCACGCTGACCTGCGAAAAGAAGAAGTCGTAAAGGCGGATCCGACTATGAATCTTGGCGAATTATCAGGTGTGAAACTGTTGGCGACTCTGGTGCTAGGGGCAGCCATTGTAACTGGCGGCCTCTACTACACGGTTTTCAAGTCGCAGCGCGATCAGAATCAGGCGGCCCAGGTTAAGTTGCAGGCCAAACTGCGCGAGAATGCGGAGCTCGAAGCCTATCGGCCGAAACTGGCTGATATCGAGCGCCAGCTCTCCAATCTGAAACAGCAACTTGATATCGAACGGCGCATTGTGCCCGATGAAAAGGAAGTCGACAATTTCATGCGCATGGTGAGCGGAGAAGCGCGCAAGTCAGGTGTTGAAGTCCGGCGCTACACGGCGCGTCCGTATGTCACAAAAGACTTTTATACCGAAGTTCCCTTTGAAGTGGAGTTAGACGGTCCCTATTACTCGATGCTCGGTTTTTTCGATCGGCTGGGAAAAGTGGAACGCATCGTGAATGTCTCGAACCTGCTGATGGCTTCCGTTCGGAAACCGACCGAGGCTAAAGCGAAGCACACGTATCAGTACGCTTCCAACGAGAGCATTGTGGCGACTTGTTTGACGACTACATATTTCAGCCATGATCTGGATCCGGCTACACCGGCAAGCAAGCCCGGAACCCCGGTGAAGAAGTAGGAGAGACAGATATGAGAATGAAGCCGACAGTGAAACTTCTGGTTTGCGTGCTGGCCGCGGGTTCCGCTTGGGCCCAAAATCCCAGCATTATCCAGAACACACGCAACACGATGAACGCTGTGAGCAGCACTTCGACGGCCGCTTCGAATGAGGCCCTGGGAGTGCAGGAGTCAGCGCCCTCATCGACGCGCCATGCGCATGTCGCGGCGAAGACTGCGGCAGTTCCGGCGAAGGCTCAGCCGGCGAAGCCCGCCCCGGCTCCGGTAAAGGTTCAAGCGGTTTCGGCAAATACTTCTTCGCAGCCTTCGGTGACGCCTTTTGCAAAATCTGCGAAACCCGCCAGCGGACATGCGGTTGTGGCCCCGGCAAAGGTTTCCGTGGTGACTGTAAAGAATAAGAGCGAAGCGAAAAAAGCTCCGGCTGTTGCGATTGTCGGCGCACCAAAGGCAGCGGTTCTAGCCAACGATAAACCGAAGGCTCAAATTAAGGATAAAGAGAAAGAAAAAGAACCTACTGCTCGAAAAGAGGCAGTCAATGCGCCTCCGGCGCGCGGAACCGAGGAGAGTGAAAACTCTCTGGCGCCCGATCCAAAGTATGCCGCGAATGGCCGGCGCGATCCTTTTATCAGTCCGGTCGTGAGCCATGCCAACAGTTCAAGCTGCAGTTCCGGCAAGAAATGCCTCGAAATTGGGACTATCAACCTTCGTGGCGTGGTACATGGCGAAAGCGGATTCATTGCAGTGGTCAGCAACGGGCTTAATAAGGCTTATTTTCTGCGGGAGAACGATCCCGTGTTCAATGGTTACGTGATGAAGATCACGGGCGATTCCATCGTTTTCCAGGAAACGCTGCAGGACCGTTTGGGCAAGAGTTTTACGCGTGAAGTAGTAAAGAAAATTACGACTCCGGCGGTATAAGCCTGAGGGACAGACGACTTCGAAGAAGCACATCGAGGCAAAACGGCCTCGCATGGGGAGATAGGGAAATGCGAAAGCAATTGCTGGGTCTATTCGTTCCGCTGATGGCGTTCGTACTGATCGCCAATGCGGCTGACATGACGGCTAACGGGTTGGCCGCGAGCGCCTCACTGCAGAAGCTCGAGGTCGCACAAGGCCAGGGCGGGCTGAGGATTGAGTTCAAAGCCAAAGGCACGCTAGCGCCCAAGGTGACGACACTCGATTCTCCGTCACGCATCGTCGTCGATTTCCCTAACACGGTCATGGCCACGGCGCAGAGCCGCATCAGCGTGGGCAGTGACGGCGTGAAAGATGTCCGCGTTGGAATGGACGGGCAAGTGCCGCCCTCTACCCGCGTCGTTGTTGATCTCGCCGGGACTGGCAGTGCCAGTTCTCAGCATGAACTCGTGGCGGGACCCAACGGCAGCCTCGTACTTACGATTCACGATGCTGCTGTCGCCCATCACCAGGCTGCAGCTCCAAAATCGGCAACTGCGGCGCCTCAAATGGCGGCGTCAGTTCCGGCAATTACCGCTCCGGTTGCAGCACAGAATGTTGAGAAGCCGACGGACTTTGCTTTCGTTGAACCCAGCTATTCGGTGAAGAATGAAAGTAAAGATAACTCTGCCGCGCCCGCCGTAAAAGCGCAGGAAGCTGCCAGTCGATTTGCTGATAAGACGGCATCGGAACTCGTCGCCGCCAACTCCAACGCTGCCATGGCGCAATCTGCGGCAACCGCGCAAGGCATTCAGCCGGCGGTGAATCTGGCCGCAGAACAGAAAACTCAGTTGGAACAGAAACCGGCCGCTACCGGAGCGAAGTACACCGGCGAGCCGATCTCGGTCAATCTTAAGGACGTCGATCTAAAAGATTTCTTCCGACTCATCCATGAGATCAGCGGATTGAATGTCGTGCTCGATCCCCAGGTGCACGGCAGCTTGACCATTGTGCTCGATGACGTGCCGTGGGATCAGGCACTCGACATCGTCCTCAAGAATAACGACCTGTCACGACAGCTGGATGGAAACGTCCTTCGCATCGCAACAGTCGACACGTTGAAGAAGGAAGCCGAGAATCGCCGCTCACAAATCGACGCCGAAGCGCTGGCGGTAGACAAAGTGAGCATCACACGTTTCCTTAGCTACGCGCACGCTAAAGACGTTCTTCTGCCCATCAAGAAATTCCTGAGTCAGCGTGGCGACGTTGTAGCCGACGAACGCACGAACTCGCTGATCGTTTCCGACATCCCATCGGTTTTGCCGCAGATTGACCGCATCATCCAACAGATGGACCGCAAGACGCAGGAAGTCGAAATTGAAGCGCGCGTCGTAGCAGCCACCCGCAGCTTTGCACGTGACATCGGCGTGCAACTTGGCTTAGGCTGGGGCAATGGCACGACCGGTCTGGGAGGAGTTAATAATGTTGGAACCTCACCCATCATTGCCGGGTCACAAGTATCAAATCCACTGTATCCCGTAATCGGCAGTGCGGGAGCGACTCAGGTTCCGTTGTTTTCGAACCTCGGCGCAACCGGACCGACCAGCGGTCTGCAACTTATAAACGCAACCAACAACATGCGCATCGACCTGATTCTCACCATGGCCGAATCGCGCGGATTGTTGAAAGTGCTGTCTCGTCCGCGGGTGGTCACGCAGAATAATATTCAGGCTGTCGTAAAGCAAGGTGTGAAAATACCGGTGGTGACCGCTGCCCAGTTGGGTGGCCCGCCAACGGTTACCTATGTTGACGCCTTCCTGAGGCTCACCGTGACCCCGCAAATCACTTCGGAAGGAACCATCTTCCTGAATGTGGATGTGGAAAACACGCTGCCCGATTTCGGTAATGCTGTGGGTGGCAACCCGACGCTTATCACGCAGCAGGCGACGACGCAGGTACTGGTAACCGACGGCGGCACGGTGGTGATCGGCGGCGTTATTCAGACTCAAAACTCGCTGAGCATCTCGCAGGTTCCACTGCTTGGGGACATCCCGTACCTTGGCAACCTGTTTAAGCATCGCACAGTGAATACCTCGAACCAGGAGCTGATTTTCTTCATAACTCCGCGCATTGTTCAAACATAAATTGTTCCGACACAAAAAGGTCAGGACATAAAGAACGTAACGCGAAGCCAGATAAGCAATCACCGCCGTACTCTCGGAGAACCTGCCGAGTGTCCGGCGGTTTAGCTTTGTATCCGCAGTCTTCTGATTTCACGTCCGCCATCCTGCTAAACTCCTTCTTCAATGAAATCCCATTCAAACCAGCCGAGCGGAATGGATCATGGAGCGCGGCTTCAACGGCTGCGGAATTCGCTCTCCAGCCACAAACTTGATCGCCTGCTGGTTACTCATCTTCCGAACATCAAGTATCTTTGCGGATTTACCGGAAGCGCGGCGGCGTTGCTTGTCGCCGAGCGCAGTTGCTTTCTCTTCACTGATGGCCGCTACCGGACGCAGGCCAAGGATGAAGTCAAAGGCGCGAAGGTTGTCATTGCTCAAAAGTCACCGCTGGTGGTGGCGGCTGAGTGGGTGGCGGCGCATTCGCGAACATCGAAATCGGGCTCTTCCCATTCGCAGCCCGTGGGCATCGAAGCCGAATATCTTAGCGCCGCTATGCGCGATCGACTCGCCTCTCTCCTAAAAGGAAAGTCGCGCCTATGTTCCGCACCGCCTCTTATCGAACGCGCGCGCATGGTGAAGGATGCTGCGGAAATCCTACTCATTCGCGAAGCAGTCACGCTCGGCGCAAGTTTGTTTAACGTTTTACGGGAGAAGCTCAGGCCGGGAGTGACTGAGGTTGAAGTCGCGGCCGCTCTGGAATACAAGGCCCGGTGTGTGGGAGCGGAAGGAATGGCTTTTCCGACAATACTCGCTTCCGGAGTCCGCTCGGCGATCGTGCATGGCCGTGCTTCGAGCGCCCGAGTTCCGGACCATGGATTCGTGGTCTGTGATTTTGGTGTTATACTCGCGGGTTATTGCTCGGATCGTACTCGAACCATACACGTGGGTAAGCCGTCCGAAGAAGCGCGATTCCTCTATGATTCGGTACTGGAGGCGCAACAGGCGGCCATAAACGCGGCGCGGCCCGGTGCTACCGCAGGCGATGTCGATAACGCGGCGCGAAGGGTGCTCCGCAAACGAAAACTGGCGCAGTACTTTACTCATTCGACCGGCCATGGTTTAGGATTAGAAATACACGAGGCGCCGCGATTGGCGCTTGGACAAACCCAGGAACTGGAAGCAGGCATGGTCATTACGATCGAGCCTGGTGCATACCTTCCCGGGAAGTGGGGAGTGCGGATCGAAGATGTGGTGGTGGTTACCTCTTCGGGCTGTGAAGTGCTTACTCCCACAGACAAAGAGCTTGTTATCGTATAGCATCTGCTTTTCCTTTAGAGAGTTGGTTCGCCACGTCTCCCGCCGCGCAGTGGGACAGGGCAACGTCTTTACGAACGGAAGAAGATAACAGATCGAAGATAGCCTGCCGCATACATGAATCAAAAAGAACTAAAAGAACTCATCGAATTTCTAATCGAAAAAGATATTGCCGAGTTTGAATTGGAACGTGGCGATGTCAAGGTGAAGATTAAGCGCGCGGCGGATCCGCCGCCCTTGGCAATTCCGGATTCGCGCTATATAACGCTTCATCCCGGTTCTGTCGCGGTTCCGCCAAGCGCGGCGCCGGCGCCGGGAACGGTCAATCTTGCCGCAAGCGCATCTCCTCCCGCAGCCGAGGAAGGCCTGCATATTGTGAAGTCTCCTATCGTGGGCACTTTTTACGAATCGCCCTCACCGGGTTCTCCGCCTTTTGTCAAAGTTGGCGATGTCCTCGAAGTCGGCCAGGTGTTGTGTATCGTGGAAGCGATGAAGCTCATGAATGAAATCGAATGCGATATGGCGGGCGAGTTGGTGAAAAAGCTGGTCGCTAATGGCCAGCCCATCGAATACGGACAGGAACTCTTCGCGCTGCGGCCGGCAAAATGAAAGAAGTTGCTCGGTCGATGCCCATCTCAGAACCCGAGGCAGGGTAGCCGGCAGGAATCAATCCAGGCAAATCATGTTCAAGAAAATTCTGGTAGCGAATCGTGGCGAGATTGCGTTGCGTGTCATTTGCGCATGTAAGGAACTCGGCATCCGCTCGGTCGCTATTTATAGTGAGGCTGACCGAAACTCGCTGCACGTCCGCTTTGCAGATGAGGCGATCTGCATTGGCCCGCCTCAACTGGCGCAAAGTTATCTCAATATCCCGGCAGTAATCAGCGCCGCGGAAATCGCCAATGTCGACGCCATCCATCCCGGATATGGCCTGCTTTCGGAGAATGCCAACTTTGCCGCCGTCTGCGAGGCATGTCACATCAAATTCATCGGACCGACTCCAGATGTCATCCGGCTGATGGGCGAGAAGGAAAAAGCTCGCGCCGCCATGAAGGAGCATGGAGTTCCCATCCTTCCCGGTTCTGACGGCGTGGTTGCCTCCGAGGAAGAAGCGCGCGAATGGGCTCGTAAGGTTGAATATCCGGTCATCCTGAAAGCCACTGCAGGGGGTGGAGGGCGGGGTATGCGCATCGTGCGCAACGAAGATGAACTTCCCGCTCTCTACCGCCAAGCGCAGTCCGAAGCCGCTTCTGCGTTCGGAAATGGCGACCTCTATCTTGAGCGTTACGTCGAGAATCCGCGCCACATCGAATTCCAGGTGCTGGGAGATGAACACGGCAACGTCATCAGCCTCGGCGAGCGCGAGTGTTCTATCCAACGCCGCCACCAGAAATTGCTAGAGGAGTCGCCGTCAGTCCGGGTAACTCCAGAGTTGCGCAAGGAAATCGGAGATATCTTAAGCAAGACGCTAAGCAAAGTTGGATACCACAACGCAGGCACCATTGAATTTCTCATGGACCAGCAGCGCCGCCTCTACTTCATCGAAATGAACACTCGCATTCAGGTGGAACATCCGGTCACTGAAATGGTTACAGACGTGGACCTGGTTAAGAGTCAGCTCATGATTGCAGCTGGCGCCAAACTATCGGACGTGGTGCAGACTCCGATCATGCCTCGCGGACATGCAATCGAGTGCCGCATTAACGCCGAGCATCCGGAAAAATTCACGCCATCAGCAGGCAAAATCACCACCTTCAATCCTCCCGGCGGCACAGGGGTTCGCATCGACACGGCAGCCTATGCGGAGGGTACTATTCCGCCTTACTACGATTCGTTGATCGCCAAATTGATTGTGCGCGGCAAAGATCGCAACGAAGCCATTTCACGCATGAGCCGAGCTTTAGGAATGTTCATCGTGGAGGGAATCTTCACCACCATCCCGCTCCACAGACGGATTCTTGCCGATCCTGAATTCCGCGCCGGGAATTTCGATACAGGATTTATTGAAAGGTTCTTGGCCAAGAAAGAAGCGTGAGCCTCATAGAATCGACCGCAATTGCCTCTGCTTATTCCAACGCGTAAATTGCGAGTCCACTCAGCAGTTTGGGATAGAAATCCGTCGACTTCTGCGGCATGACTTCGCCCGCAAACGCAATGTCGCTGACCTGTTCCAATCGCGCAGGATTCATCAAGAATGCGATTTGAACCTTTCCACTTCGAACTTGACTTAGCGCTTCACCGGCTTCGCGGCAATAAGTAACATTTTCCTGATCGCGGATGGCCTCATCCGAAATTTTGAGAATGCGATTCAGGAGGCATTTGTGCAATCGCACGACGTCGAGCGCTCGTTGACGGGGAGAAATACCGGAAAAAAGACTGGTGCCAGCCGCTTTCGGAGTGTGCAGTAAGAATGCTTGATCACTGGTGACTGCCAGCACTGCCGTTCCTGATTGGCTTGCTTGCAGCAACATCATGGCTGCGCCTACGGCGTTGATTCCTGCGTCAACTTCTTCGAGGGTAAAAAAGTTTTGCGCTTCCGCCTGAAATTCCGCGATTGAAAAAGTTGGCAAGCCGAATACGAGGCGGTGCGTTGGCAGAATCACCAGCCCCTTCCGATCCATATCAACGAAAGTCATCATCACTGAGTCGTAGGGGGCAGCACGGCCCGATCCGGTATCCGCTTCCGCTCGCCTCTCGTTACGGTAAGTTATGGCAGTCTCATAACGATGATGTCCATCCGCAATAACCAGCTTCCGATCATGCATCTGGGTTTGGACGGAGGCGATAACCTTTGCATCGGAAATTCTCCACACCCGGTGTACTACTTCGTACTCGTCGGTGACTTCAATATCCGGATCGGCCTGAGATTCGAGGGCCGCATCCACTTTGCCTGCCCCGTTATAGAGCATGAAAATCTGACCGAAATGCGCGCGGCTAGCCCGCAGCAGATCCAGACGGTCGGCTCTCGGTTTGGCTAATGTTTGCTCATGCCGAAATATGACCCCTGCAGAATAGTCCTCGATCCGGCCGAGTGCGATGAATGCCTGTCGTTCAATCCGGGCAGGATGGCCCGTAATGCCTTCGGGAATCGTAAAAGTCTGAGAATAACGGTGAATCGAAGGTTCGGTATCTCGCTGCAGAATGCCCGTCTGACGCCAGTTTTGAAACGAGGCGGCCGCCCGGGTATAGACATTCTCGGTCTTCCCATCCTCCGGCAGTCGTTTGCCGAGAATAATTCGCACCAGATTGTAGGGGCTGGATTCGTAATATTTTGCCTGCATTTCCGGTGTAATTTTGTCATACGGCTGGGTGACAACTTGCTGAATCGCAACGCGCTCAGGGTTATACCGCCAAGCTTTAAAAGGGTAGATTTGTGCCATAGGGATTTGCCGAATTGTAGCAGGGAGATTGAAATTCATTTTGCACAGTAACCCATCTGCGCGCCACGGAGAATTAAGAGATCACCCACTAAAGGCTACCTTCCAGACCAAAGCTGAATCCAAGAATTGCTGTCGAAAAATTGACAACTGTCGTTACGAGATTGTGCTAGTATCCGGCTCAGTAGATGGTTTTGACCCGTTTTGTGGAGTTCGGGGCTCCTCCCTGGCGCGGACTTAGTGGGGTTTCATGCGGTGCTGCAAACACTTCTCGGCTTTCTCTCACCTGTCTGTAGTTTTGTTAATTGCTGTGTGCAGCGTCCTTCCGCTGGTCGCGCAAAATTCCAACGAAGACGTCCACATCCAACCGCGGGTTCAGGCCGTCGCTCCAAAAGAGCCGGATATCGATCCCGCCTTCAAGACGCACACGAAACCGCTGAAGGTTGACGTAAACATGGTACTGGTCCCGGTGACAATTACCGACCCACTGAATCGGCTTGTCACTGGTCTTGATCGGGAGAATTTTTATCTGTTCGAAGGCAAAGACCAGCAGGAGATCAAGACTTTCTCCAGCGAAGACGCTCCCGTTTCAATCGGTGTGATCTTCGATATGAGCGGAAGCATGGGCAGCAAGATTGAGCGCGCTCGCGAAGCGGTCGTCCAGTTTTTCAAAACTGCCAATCCGCAGGACGAATTTTTCATGATTACCTTCGCCGACAAGCCGGAGGAGATCGCCGATTTTACGAGCTCCGTCGACGACATCCAGGGCAGGCTCATCTATTCAGTTCCCAAAGGACGAACCGCGTTGCTCGACGCTATTTATCTGGGCGTCACCAAAATGCGCGCGGCGAAGTATCCGAAAAAGGCTCTGCTGATTATTTCGGATGGCGGCGACAACCACAGCCGTTATACGGAAGGCGAAATCAAATCGATGGTTAAGGAAGCGGATATTCTGATCTATGCGATCGGCATCTATGATCATTTTTTTCCGACTGACGAGGAGCGTCTCGGCCCTGCGTTGCTCAGCGCCGTAACCGAATTGACGGGCGGTCGCGCATTTACGATAGACAACCCCAACGACTTGGCGGATGTGTCCACGAAAATTGGCATAGAATTGCGTAACCAGTATGTCATCGGATATCGCCCTAAGAACCCAGTGCGCGATGGCAAATGGCGCAAGATCAAAGTGAAACTTTCACCGCCCAAAGGATTGCCGCCACTCCGGGTCTATGCCAAAACTGGTTACTATGCGCCGACCGAATAACATCTCTCTTCTACTGTTATTCCTTTTCGCGACTCTGCTCTTCGCGCACTCAGTACCACAATCAGATTCGCAAGACTCGGCCTCTTCAAATCCAGATGCGCAAAGTTCCTCTTCCGCACCTGCAGGCCAAGCGCCCGCCGCTCCGAACGCTTCTCAGAACGTCGAGTCCTCCGACAATGGCGTCTTTGTCATCCATACGCGAGTGGATGAGGTCTTACTTCATGCCACAGTCGTTGACGACAAGCAGCACATCGTCACCGATCTCGATAAGAACGACTTCAGTGTTTACGAGAATGGGCATCAGCAGACCATTACTTCGTTTCGGCACGAAGACGTTCCCGTCGCGATGGGAATCGTAGTCGACAACTCAGGATCGATGCGCGAGAAGCGGCAAAAAGTGAATGCAGCGGCTCTCAACCTGGTGCGCTCTTCAAATCCAAGCGACGAGGTTTTTATCGTCAATTTTAATGACGAATATTATCTAGACCAGGATTTCACCTCCAACATCGGCAAGCTCAAAGCAGGGCTGGAAAAGATTGAAGCTCGCGGTGGGACTGCTCTCTATGATGCGGTCGTAGCTTCCGCTGACCATCTGAAGAAGGAAGCCAAGCTCGAAAAAAAAATTATTCTTGTTGTAACTGATGGAGACGATAACGAAAGCGGCGAAAGTCTGGAGCAGGCGGTACGGCGATTGCAGGCCGAGAATGGACCAACCGTCTATACGATTGGCATCCTGGAAAAAGAAGAGCACCCGAAACACGCCAAACGCGCACTGCAGATCATGTCAGAGCGGACCGGCGGCATCGCTTTTTTCCCTAACACTCTAGATGAAGTGGATGCAATCAGTCGAACCGTGGCCCACGATATTCGCACTCAATACACGATTGGCTACAAACCGACCACGCCAAAGAGCCAGGGCGGATATCGCCAGGTAAAAGTCGAAGCTCGTGCCCATAGCCACGGTAAACTTAGCGTTCGAACAAAAAGTGGCTATTACGCGGGCGTCGAGTCAGCAACTGGCGCCCAGTAAGAGCTGTCGGCCAGTCTCTCACGCCACTGTAGAGACGGGGCTTGCCCCGTCTCCTCTGCGTTGGAAGATGGTAGCCGCAGCCCGATCGACGTCCTGATTATGAATTATTCGACATCGGCGATTAGCGACGCGCAAGTGCCACGCTCGCGAGTTGCGCTGCTGCAGCACATTCTCGATACCTACGCCAGCGAAACAAATAAAGTGATTGCCGTCTGGACGGGCTTTGTGGACGCGGATCTGAATTATCGTCCGCACCTGAGCTCAAGCACAGTTGACGACATCATGAAGCACCAGCTCCTTTCTGAGCGGCGATTTTTCGCCGAATTTCTTGGCGTGCCAGAGGTAACATCAGAACAAGTTTTGTCGCCGCAACGTGCAGTCGACCAGTTCATCACGCGGATGCGAGAACTCGCCTTGCCGCGCCTTAAATTCCTGTCCGAGCAGGATGAAGAGTGGTGGCTGGAAGTCGTTCCTTTCTTTGACGTCCGCCGACAGCGGATCTGGATCTTCTGGCGTCGTGTGCTGCACACTGCACATCACCGAACGCAGTTGACGGTTTACCTGCGTTTGATGGGCAAAGTTGTGCCCTCTACATACGGCCCGACCGCGGATGTGAGCTGGTCTGGAGCCGATCCCACTACAACGGTGGAGGCGGCCGGGCGCTCGGGCGGCATCAGCGGCGATTGACGCTCCCGATTTCGTTCCTTACTCTGTAGGGAGTGACCATACTGACATCAAGTTCACGCCTGCGCATCAGTGACGACATATCGAAGCTTGTCGGCGAGACTCCCATGCTGCAGATGAAGAAGTTGGCTCCGGGAGGGTCGGCCGATATATTTGCCAAACTCGAGTATTTGAATCCCGGAGGCAGCGTGAAAGACCGCGCCGCCATTGGCATTATCGAGCGCGCCGAGCGCGAAGGAAAACTCAAACCCGGGAGCACCGTCATAGAAGCCACCGCCGGAAACACGGGCATTGGCCTCGCGCTTATTGGAGTGAATCGCGGCTACACGGTGCACCTGTTCGTTCCCGAAAAATTTTCGGAGGAAAAAGTCATCATCATGCGAGCCCTCGGCGCCGAGGTGACGCGCACTCCGGAAGCCGAGGGCATGCAAGGCGCCATTCAGCGGGCCAGGGATCTTCAGGCTGAGAATCCGACCGCGTTTCTGGCGGCACAATTCGATAATCCTGCCAACACCGACTATCACTACGAAACCACTGCCCGAGAAATCTTCGAACAAATGGATGGACGCATCGACGCCATCGCCGTCGGCTGCGGCACTGCCGGAACATTTACGGGGATGGCCCGTTTCCTGAAAGAACGATTGCCCAAGTTACATGCGGTCGCCGTCGAGACCCAAGGCTCGGTCCTGGGCGGGGGCAAGCCCGCTCCACACAAGGTCGAAGGCATAGGCAACACTTTTATTCCAGGAAATTTTGATCGGTCCGTTTGTGATGAAATAATGATGGTGACTGATGCGCAGGCATTCGGCATGGTGAAAGAGCTAGCCGCCCGAGAGGGCGTGCTAGGCGGTTCAAGCGCCGGCGCGAATGCGTACGCCTCGGTCGAGATCGCTAAGCGCCTCGGGGCAGGGAAGCGAGTAGTGACCCTGATCCCCGATTCAGCCGAACGATATCTGTCCAAGAAAATTTTTGAAGGCGGAATATAGAGGCCGTTGCTGTAGAGACGGGGCTTGCTCCGTCTCATTCGCGGCGAAGACGCGGCAAGCCGCGTCTCTACAAAAAAACTTCAGGAGAAATGTTTGATCACTAAACAATCTGGCTTTGCGACCAAGGCCATTCACGTAGGACAAGAGCCCGATCCCCTTACCGGTGCCGTCAGTGCTCCTATCTATCCAACGTCAACTTATGTGCAGCAGGAAATTGGCAAGAATAAAGGATACGAATACGCGCGCGTATCGAATCCAACCCGCGATCGTCTAGAAACCAATCTGGCTGCGCTGGAAGGTGGAACGGCATCGCGAGTTTTTGCGAGCGGCATGGCGGCGATTAATGTCATTACCAGCATGCTCAAAGCTGGAGACCACGTGGTTGCTGGACACAATTTATACGGCGGCACGCCGCGCTTATTCAATCAGGTTCTTTTCAACTTTGGTCTGACATTCACTTACGTCGATACTTCAGATCTCAAAAAAGTTGAGGTGGCATTTCAAAAGAACACGCGTCTTCTATTTCTAGAGACTCCGACTAATCCTCTGATGGAGCTCTGCGATCTCCGCGCCATCAGCGAGCTTAGCCACCGTCACGGTGTTGAGGTCGTGGTTGACAACACATTCATGTCGCCATATTTCCAGCAACCCATAGCGCTGGGCGCGGATATGGTTGTGCACTCGACCACGAAATTTCTTAATGGACACAGCGACGGTCTGGGAGGCGTTGTAGTGTGTACTCGGCCCGAGCAGGCTGAGGAACTGGGTTTCGTGCAGAAGACTGTAGGCGCGATTCTTTCGCCCTTCGAATGCTGGCTGGTACTGCGCGGAGTGAAGACGCTGGCAGT
>PLBX01000547.1 GCA_003135495.1 Acidobacteriaceae bacterium
GTATTGCCCGCGGCGAGCGCGGGTGCGAGCTTCCACGCGGCAAGGAGAAGGGGCGAGTTCCACGGCGTGATGGCTGCGACTACGCCTAACGGTTCCTCGCGCGTGTAGTTGAAGACGCCGGGTTTGTCGATGGGAATGACGCGGCCCTCAATCTTGTCGGCGAGTCCCGCGAANNGCGTCGGCGGCGATCAGCGCGCCTAATTTGTGCAGCAGCGCTCCGCGAGCGGATGCGGTCAGCTTGCGCCAATCGCCATAGAAGGCCTTTCGGGCGGCCTCGGCGGCACGGTCCACGTCGGCTTTTGAACCGCGTGGGACGAGCGCCCAGGGTGCGGCGGTGAATGGGTTCACCGATTCGAGCCACTCGCCCGAGGCCGGATCGGTCCAGGCCCCGTCGATCAGCATTTGGTATTTTTTCATAGTTGTCTTTTCTGTATCGCGCGAAACGGAGCGCGGCGCGAGCGTTTCCTCCGTCATTTAATCGTGCGCGCCGCGCCCTTCGCTCCTGTATGGGACAGCAAGAAGCTCGCAAAGCTCGGCTACGTCGTGTAGCGATTCAAGGCGCTCTACCTTTACTTCAATCCTGCGAGTCACGCTGGCCCCCAGAACCTTCTTCGAGGAGTCACGAAATCGTCCCCGAATTGCCTCATGGGTCGCCGGAATCACATCTGGTAAACGCCTCACCTTTGTTTCTCCGTTCTCCAGCGTTACCGCAACCTCCGAGCCTTGCACGCCGGGATAAGCGGCGGTGAACCCCTGGTCTTCTTCGAGCGTCGTCACGCCAATCAACCGGTGGACTTCGGGGTCCTGAAGCAGCCGGTAATTTGCCTCATCGATCGAACCGCGGGAAAGGGTCGCGGCTACGCAATATTGAATGCTCATCTTAGCCTTGAGGACGCGCTCAAAGGGGCCGGTGGAATTGCAGCCCGGATAGCCCAGCGCCGCCGCCGACGCCTTCACAGCAATGCTTCTGATGTCTGACGATCNNGGTTTGTGATAGACCGACATGATCTCAGGTTCGGGACCCTGGAACATCGTGACCTGCGACTCACGCCCGGACCTGCCTAGCGCTGCGAATAGTCCCGCCTTCCCGTCCAGCGCAGTTTCAGAAGTGTAGGCGCCCAACTCGGCTAGCTCTACCGACGTTACTGCGTTGCGGGCCGCGAATCCGACGTGGAAAAACATTTCGTCCGCGCCTTCGGCCGGCCACTCGTTCAGGCCGACTGTGGTGTTTGCGGCCAGGCCAAGAGCGCTAACGCTCGCGTCTTCGCTCAGACCCAGCAGCAAGCTGCCGCCTACTGCTCCGCCCAAGGGCCCGGTAATGCCGGTGGGCCGAAAGCGACGCACTGTATCTTGATCCATCACCGCTTTGCCGACGGCTGCACCGGTCTCATATCCGCATATGGCCGCTACCACGAAGTCGCGGCCGATCACTCGTTTCTGCTGTGCCAGTGCTAAAAGCGTGGGAAAAATCACCACGCCAAGATGGCTCACAGAGCCCGTGTGCATGTCTTCCCGCACCAGCCCGTGCCCCAGAATCGCGTTGACAAATGCGGCATCGGAGGCGACGGTCCGCAGCGGCGTACCGAACACGGAAGCTCGGCCGCCTTGGGCGCGGCTGGCCCACGCGATGGCTTGCACGCTTTGAGGGTGGTCCAGGGATTCAAACACACAGGACAGCATGTCGAGGAACGCAATTTTGACCTTGGCTACTACTTCGGGGGAAAAATCTTCGTAGTGTACCGCTCGCGCGGCCTGTACAATTGTCCGAGAGAGTGTAGTCATACAGTCACGTAATAAGATAACCCGAAGTATATGAGCACTGGAATCTGGGAAGCGTACGCGCTCCGTTACGCACATCACCGCCGCATGGCTCGGGAGAACTTCCTGGGGGGAGACCCGCATGACGAGAGCCCCATGCCCATGGACTATTTTCTCTGGGTAGTGAGGTCCGGCGAGCGGGTGTATGTGGTAGATACCGGCTTTGACGAAGCGACAGCCAAGGCGCGGGGCCGCGATTTTCTACGCGCACCCGGTGAAGCTTTGAAGACTATCGGCGTCGATCCGGCGAACGTTGAGGACGTCATCCTTTCTCACATGCATTACGATCATGCGGGCAATCTTGGGCTTTTCCCCAAGGCTCGCTATCATATTCAGGACCGTGAGATGCAATTTTGCACGGGGCGCTACATGACTCATGCCCACATGCGGTTCCCGTTCGCGGTGGACGATGTGGTCGCGATGGTGCGCCACTTGTACGACGGCCGTGTTGTATTTCATTCCGGCGACGAGGAGATCGCACTCGGCTTGAGCGTGCATTTCGTGGGTGGACACAGCATGGGATTGCAGATGGTGCGGGTGCGGACGCGGCGAGGGTGGGTGGTGCTGGCTGCCGACGCGGCGCATTACTACGCCAACATGGAGCGCGACTTGGCGTATCCGTTCACGTACAACATCGGCGAGGTTCTGGAAGGGTATCGGCGCGCCCACGCTTTGGCCGATTCGGCGGATCATATTGTTCCGGGGCATGATCCGTTGGTGCTGCAGCGGTATCCCGCGGCGCGGGCCGACCTTGAGGGCTGGGTGGCGCGTCTTGATTAGAGTACTCGTGGGGCGGACCCCCTGGTCCGCGGCTGGCCCCCCGGCCGGCCTGCTGATATTGAGCACGTTTTCGAGAGCCGGGCGAGCGCGCCCGGCGCGGGGCAGGGGCCCCGCCCCACAATGATTGCTAAGCCTGAGTCCGTCCCGGTTTCCACTTACGGCGCTGGGTGGCGCAAGTGGGTGGCGCCCGTCACCATCATGACGGCGACGCTGCTCTCCTACGTCGACCGGCAAACCCTGGCGGTGCTGTCCCCCACCATCCTTGAGGACACAGGGCTCACAGCCTCCGCGTACGCCGATGCTCTGACGGCGTTTCAGATTTTTTACATGATCGGCAATCCGCTTTGGGGCTCGGCCATTGATTTTCTGGGTCTGCGGATTGGCATGCTTGCGGCCGTGCTGGTCTGGACGTTGGCGAGCGTCTCCCACGCCTGGGTGGCGGGGTTCATTGGATTCGCGGCTGCTCGCGCTGTGCTCGGCTTCGGCGAAGGCGGGGCGTTTCCTGGGGTGATGCGCACGGCGACCGATGCGTTGCCGAAGAATCGCCAGGCTCGCGGGATCGCGCTGGGTTATAGCGGAGCGTCCCTGGGTGCGATCATTACGCCGCTAGTGGTCACTCCCATCGCGTTGAAGTTTGGCTGGCGAAGCGCTTTCCTGGTGACCGGCGGACTGGGCGCACTGTGGCTGGCGGTTTGGTACTTTGTGGCCCAGCCCCCGTTTCTGCCCGCGGTGCGACACGCTCCTCCGAAATTTATTTGGCCGAACCTGCTGGAGCGCCGCGCCTGGGTGGTGATCTCCAGCTTCGGCCTGGGAGCCGTAGCGTTGGGCGTGGTGGCTTACCTGAGTCCACTCTATTTGAGCCGCGTATTGCACCTGAGCCAGGCGGAGTTGGGGCACGTGGTGTGGATCCCTTTGATCGGCTGGGAGATCGGATACTTTTTTTGGGGCTGGGTGGCCGACCGCTATATTTCCGATGCAAAACGCGCCGCCCCTGTGTTTGGGCTGTTGGCCGTGCTTGCCCTGCCTTCGCTTCTGACCACGCTGACCCATTCTTTGCCAGTCGTGCTGGCGCTGTTCTTCTGGGCGACGTTCATTGCCGACGGCTTTGTGGTGCTGTCCTTGCGCGTGGGCTCGCATATCTATCCGAAGGATCGGACGGCGATGGTGGCGGGCATTGGGTCGGGGGCATGGTCGCTGGTGCTGGTCGCATTGCTGCCGGTGTATGGACGCTTGATCGACCTAAAATGGTACGGTCTGGTTTTCGTCTCCATGGGTCTAATGCCCACGCTGGGAACAGGAATCTGGATGGTGCTGAGCCGGCCCTGGCGCACAGGTCAAGAGGTTGCGGTGTGAGCGAAGGGGATCTTTATGGTCTCATCGGCGAGGATGGTTTCCAGCGGCTGGTGGCGGCATTCTACCGGCAGGTGCCGCGTGACGAAATCCTGGGCGCCATGTATCCTGCTGACGATCTGGAGGGCGCGGAGCAGCGCCTGCGGGATTTCTTGATCTTCCGCTTTGGTGGGCCGTCGCGGTACCTGGAGCAACGCGGCCACCCACGGCTCAGGATGCGGCACTTCCCGTTCCCAATTACCCAGGGCGCGCGCGACCGGTGGATTCAGTTGATGACGGCGGCTATTGCGGAGGCGGGGCTGCCCCCGGAAGTCGCGGGAACGCTGGGAGCTTTTTTCGACGGGACAGCGACGTTTCTCATTAATCGGGAGTGAAACGGGAGTGCGGCAATCTGCGTCAAGGATTCATCCCAACCCCGGATAACGCCTCGAGCAAATCGCCAATCCTCATCTCAATGACGTCTGTCCGCGTTTTCGCGTCGTTCGCTATCCGCCTTGCCATTTCCGCATCGCCACCTCCTGCGAGCGCCGCTTCCGCTTGCTCCAGCTTTTGGAGGACATAACGGGGCGACAGGGTTGCCCGCAAGAACGTTATATTGTCACTCTGCCAGCCCTTGTTATAAGTAAACTCCAGATAGGGGCCACCGGGCCCGGCGTCTTCGGTCCAAGCGCCAAATATGGGGTTTTCCCCAGGCAGGTACACGAGCCCTGACGCGTACATCACCGCACTGACGGCGTTGCCCGGATGATCGAGCGTCCACCAAGACTCCCAAATACGCTCAATCACCGGCACAGCCGACCCCAGCTCGTTGAAGCGGAAGATCCAAGCGTTTGCCTTGCGTCCGCGATCGCGAGCAAAGTCACGTTCGGTTTCGATCCGATCGAGGAAGCCATCGCGAAAGAACTCCAGCGCCGAATGCCGTTCCCCGGGCGAAAGCATTTTCTCAAGGATCTGGCCCTGCACCAGCGCATAGTGGAAGTGGCCGGCCCACTCATCTCTCATTAGCGTGTCGTACCAATACTTGAGGCACGCCGGAAAAACATGCCGAAACAAATCAGGCTGCAGGTTCGAGTAGGCGAGGTCGAGAAAGTAGTACGAGAAATCTCCTTCGTCCACTTTGTCCCAATCGGCTTGTGCGAGCCTCACAAGCACTTCCTGGCAATAGTCGAACTGTTCCTGCCACACCTTCGCGGGCTTTGGAGCTACCCCGAGTACACCTACCATACGATCCGGCGTGATTCTCATCGGGTTTCTGAGTCAGTGTACCGGAATCTGCAGAGCCGACGAACCGATCACTCGCCACCAACGCCGCAGTGTCGACTAATTCGGTCAACCCTATTGGTCCGCTAGTTGAGTCAAGTTTTTCTGCNNCCGCGACAGTCATGGAGCGGACTAGTTGAGTCAAGTTTTTCTGCACGACGTAGGGCCGGGCCTTAGGGCCTGCCGCCGTCTTTCAGGCGACGTCTCTGCATAGTGCGCGGTGCATGTTCCCAGAGTCATATAAGAACGCCGCGCCAAAGCACGGCGGCAGCCCCAAAGGGCCGGCCTACGTCACTGCAGGAAGGCTCGTCGGGCTGGGGCGAAGCCCCGCTGCTGTAGTGCGTCAGATGTTCAAAATCATCCCGGATTTGTGTTCGGACTCGCATGAATCCCAACCTGTCTAAACGCGGGGCAGCGGACAGTGCGTGCCGCGCGCTTCGGCCAGCTTGCGTCGCAGGAATCGCCGCTCTGGTTCGGAGCAGCGGCATTCCAACGCGGAGCGAAAGTAGGCTGCGGCCTCCGTTCGGCGACCCAATTCCAGAAGCAAGTGGCCGCGAATGGCCAGCAGGAGGTAGTAGTGGCGCAGCTTGGGATCGGCCTCCAGGGGCTCGATCGCCTGAAGCGCGGCCTGCGGCCCATCGACCTTCGCCACAGCGACCGCGCGATTGAGCGCGACCACTGGTGAGGGATGCAACGCGAGCAGTTGATCGTAAAGTTGCAGGATCGACTTCCAGTCGATGGACCCGGTAGCCGAGGCCCGCGCATGGGTGGCCGCAATGGCGGCTTCGACGTGATACTGCGAAACATCGTAGCCGGACATGGACCGGTCGAAATGATGGAAGCCCAACGATATGAGCTGCTGGTCCCAGCGGCTGCGGTCCTGTTCTTCCAGCAGGATCAGGTTGCCCGCAGAATCGACGCGTGCCTCGGTGCGGGCGGACTGCAGCGCCATCAGCGCTACCAGGGCATGGACACGAGGCTGAACTAAAGAAGACGCCGCGATCAATCGAGCTAACCGGAGTGCTTCACGGCATAAATCCAAGCGGATCAAGTCGTCGCCTTCATGCGCTGTGTAGCCTTCATTGAAGATGAAGTAAATCACGTCGAGTACTGCGTCCATGCGGCGCTCCATCTCGGCGGCGCCGGGCGCATCCAACGTTAGACTGGTCTCACGAATCTGGCGCTTGGTGCGCACCAGGCGTTGGGCGATGGCCACGTCATCGGCGAGAAACGCGCGGGCAATTTCACGCACGCTGAAGCCGCCTACGGTTTTCAGGCTGAGGGCGACGCTCGAGTCACGGGGAATGTCGGGATGGCAGCACAGGAAGATCATGCGCAGCTCGTCGTCGCGGAGCTGTTCTTCGATTCCCGGGTCGCTGGGCGGCATGGAAGCGGAGTTGGTTAGCTCCAATACGATCGCGTCGGTCTTCTCGCGAAGCGTCTGGTCGCGGCGCACAACATCAATCGCAATATTGTGCGCTACGCGGAAAAGCCATGCCGCGGGGTTCTCCGGCGTGCCCTGCGAAGGCCACACCTGAAGGGCCCGCAGCATGGTTTCCTGCACCGCTTCTTCGGCCAGTTCCAGGTGAGCGGGGCCCAACAGGCGCGCCAGATGCGCGACCATTCGCCCCGACTGACGCCGGAACAAGTGCTCCAGCAACGGTACGGTTTGAGCCACCTCACTCACGAGGCGCCCCTATGCGCCCCAGGACTTCCGGACTTCGATGGCGCCACCGTATTCCAGGTGCGGATGGGTCCCGGCGATTGCGACCGCTTCTTCGTAGCTCGCGGCCTCGATGGCGTAGAAGCCACCCAGGACTTCCTTAGTCTCGCTATAAGGGCCATCGGTGGCGCGCGACTTCCCGCGTAATACTTTACCGGCGTCGGCGGCCAAACGAATGCCTTGTTTGTAATACGGGCCTTTGCCCCACGCCATGTACTTCTCGAGGGCCTTTTGCATCTCTTCCGGACTTAATTTCATCCAGTCCGCGGGGTTGTCGTAAAGCATCAACAAAAATTGTGCCATGTTCGTCTCCTTTAGGGGGTCTTGGGTCTTGCATCGTAATAACGGATCAGGCCCGCCGAAATCGACACGCTCCGAAGAATTATTTTGGCCTAGATTCCCATCTCCTTGAATGCTTCCCTTGCGATACGAAAGCTATCCACAGCCGCCGGAACTCCGCAATAGATGGCGACCTGGAGCAGTACTTCCATAATCTGATCCTTGGTAAGGCCGTTGTGAATGGCGCCCTTTACATGCATCTTCACCTCATGGGGACGGTTGAGAGCGCTGATCATGGCGAGGTTCAGCATGCTGCGCGTCTTGCGGTCCAGGCCCGGACGGCCCCAAATCTCGCCCCAGCAATACTGCGTCACCAGCTCCTGAAGAGGACGATTGAAGTCGTCCGCGGAACTGATCGCGTGGTCGACGAATTCCTTGCCCAGCACGTCGCGCCGGATGGCGAGACCCTTCTCGTACATTTCTTTGTCCATTGTGAACCTTCCTTTTATTTAGGTCGTGGCTTGCGGGAGAAAGCGAAGGGGACAGACCGCTCTGTCCACTGCCGCTCTGCACGGAGGAACTATTGTCCACCGCGGGGGACAGAGTAGTCTGTCCCCTTCGCTTCCTCCCACAACCTGCTAAGTTTTCGAGCCGACTTCTACACCGGCCCATCTCTCGACCGGCTTGATCATCTCCGTCATATCCGCTTCCTGGCCTTCGCTGGCAGTTGCGATCGCGAGCATTTGCCGCACGGCGCTGCCTACCACCATCGGCACTCCCAACAAATCGGCTTCTTCCATGCAGAGCCGGACATCTTTGTTCAGAAGTCCAATCGCGAACCCGAGGTTGAAGGTCCTGGGGATAACGTAGCGGGGAATCTTATCCTCTGTCGCGCTGTTCTTGCCGGTGCCCGCGTTGATGCAATCCACTACCTGACGCGGATCGAGGCCGGCCTTTACGCCCATCACCACCGCTTCCGAGCCGATCGCCATCGCTGTTGCGGATAACAGATTGTTCAGCAGCTTCATGGTCTGGCCCTGACCGGGTTCTTTGCCCACATGAAACAGTTTTCCCAGATGCGCGAGCACCGGCTTCACGCGCGCAAAGGTTTCGTCTCCGCAGGAAACCATTACGGCGAGCGTCCCCATGCGCGCCCCTTTCAGGCCGCCGCTTACGGGAGCGTCCACTTCCACGATGTTCTTCGCAGCTAAGCCGTGGGCCACGCGCTTCTCATAAGAGGCGCCGGTGGTGGACGTGTCGATAAAAATCTTGACCCGAGTCCCTTCGATGATGCCCGCAGGCCCCAGTGCAACCGCTTGCACGATGGGTGGCGTGGGAAGGCTGGCTAGTACAATCTCGGCCGCGGATGCTACGTCAGCCGCCGAATGGGCGGGATGCGCGCCGGCCTCGACCAGAGGCTTCATGGCGGCCTCGCTGGGATCGTAAATCGTCAGCTTGTAACCGGCGTCGATCAAGCGTCGAGCCATCAGCCCGCCCATTCTCCCGACGCCTACAAATCCTATGCTCTCGTCTGCCATTTCGACATGGTAACAGGTCCCTTTCCACGGGCCCTGTGGTAATCTCCAAGTTCGGGGTAGATTGTGCCGGAGAGTCTCGCAACTTTACTGAAGTACGGCTATCCAAGCCTGTTTGTGCTGCTTTTCATGGAGGCCATCGGGCTGCCTGTTCCAGGCGCGATTGTTCTATTGACCGCGGGTGCGGCGGCGGCCACCGGCGTTCTTCACGTGGGCACTTCGCTGCTGATTGCGGTGATGGCCATGCTGGTGGGCGACACCCTTCTCTATGTGATCGGGTGGAAGACGGGGTGGGCCTTCCTGGGCGTGTTATGCCGCCTTTCGTTGGATCCGGAGAGCTGCATTTTGAGATCGTCGGAATCCTTCTATCAACGCGGCCGGGCCGCGCTGGTGGTTGCGAAGTTTCTGCCCGGCATCAATACCATGGCTCCGCCCTTGTCCGGAAGCATGAGAATGCGTCCGCTCACGTTTCTGTCTCTGGACCTGTGCGGAGCGGCTCTGTACATTTCCGCGTTCTGGGGGACCGGCTTTCTGTTCAGCGAGGTGCTGAAGAAGATTGTGGTAGGCATTCAGGCATTCGGCGCGATCCTGGAGCGGGTGATCGTCGCGGCCCTGATCTTCTACATCGGGTATCGCCTCTATGTCCACCTGAAACAGCGCAAGCTGGGCTTTGCGCCCCATCTGCATGTCAGCACTCTGGCGGCGCTCGCCAATGCTCCTAATCCTCCGCCGATGATCATCGCCGACGTGCGGAGCCATGGGTACTACGACAGAGGCGCGCTGCGCATCAAAGGTTCCATTCGGCTGGATCCGAATGCGTTACCCGCCTTGCTTCCCACCTTACCTAAGGAGAAGAAGATTTATCTCTACTGCACTTGAGCACGCGAAGCCACCAGCGCCCGTGTGGCGCGTCAGTTACAGGATTTAGGATTTAAAGTCTTCGTGATCGCCGGTGGTCTCGGCGCATGGCGCAAAGCCGGACACGCGGTTGAACGAGTTCCGAACGACGATCTGGTCAAACTGCCGACATTCAACTAAGCCTCGGTCGTCGGTCCTTGGTCCTTGGCAGACTTCCGCTACTTTGCTATCGTCCCCTCATGGGGCGCACTCCCAGCTTTTGTGCAGTAATCCTTGCCGCGGGTGAATCCACGCGTATGGGTCGGGACAAAGCTTTGCTGCCGTGGCCACGTCAATCAGGAAATGCGGCTTTCGCTGACACGTTTCTTTCGGCGGCGATTCGGCTCTTCTTCTCTCACGTCGATGTGGTGCTCGTCGTAGCCGGGAAAAATGTAAATGCGCTGTCACCCATTATCTACGCTAACGGTGCATCTCTGGTGATCAATCCCGATCCGGGCCGTGGACAATTCAGCTCGCTGCAAGTGGGTTTGCACGAAGTTTTGAATCGCGGTCGCGATGCCGCAATGATCACGCTTGTCGATCGTCCGCCGGTACGCTCAGAAACCATCGAGACTCTGGAGTTGGCATTCGAATTGGCTGCCACTCACAGGAAATGGGCGGCGGTTCCCGAGTACCAAGGCAAGCACGGGCATCCCATTTTAATAGGTCGCGAAATGCTCGAAGCATTTCTTCGAGCGCCAGAAACATCAAATGCCCGCGAAGTGGAGCACGCGCATCAAAATTACATCGAATATGTTTTGGTCGACGATCCGTCGGTCGCCATGAATGTCGATACTCCGGAGCAGTATTCTTCCCTTCCCTCACCGCTTTTGCCGGTGACATAATTTTCCGACTGCGGATAAAACTCTTCTCATGAGCCATCTAACAACTTTTCAATCTGAATTTATCGAAAGCGTGCTTCGCCTCAAACCGCGAGTCGCCACCTTCGACTGCGACGGGACGCTCTGGTCGGTTGACGCAGGCGAAGGCTTTTTCTCGTGGGAATTGGAAAACAAATTTGTGCCGAACGAGATCGCCTCCTGGGCGCGTCAACGTTATGCCGATTACAAAGCCGGCAAAGTTCCCGAAGACGTAATGTGCGGAGAGATGGTGAAGTTGCATCGCGGTCTTCGCGAAGAAGTCGTGCAGGCTGCCTGTGACGCATTTTTTGCGCAATCTGTCGCGCCTCACATTTTTGCGGAGATGAGGGAATTGGTGCGACGGCTGCTCGAGTCGGAATGCGAGGTGTGGGCCGTGTCTTCTTCCAATCAGTGGATCATTCGCTCCGCGATGCGCAGCTTCGGCGTTCCGCAGAATCGAATCCTCTCGGCGGAAACGTCGGTGGAGGACGGGATTATCAGCGACCGTCTTGTTCGAGTTCCTAGCGGCCCGGGCAAGTCGGAAGCGATTCGATCAATGCTGAACTCAACCCCGGATTGTGCTTTTGGCAATGCGATCTGGGATCGCGAAATGCTCGCGATGTCAGAACACCCATTCGTAATCAATCCCAATCCCGATTTAAAAGCGATTGCGAACACCAGCGGCTGGCCTGTGTACCAACCTGAGTGAAGCGCTGTCGAAATATCCTTGCTCGGGAAAGTTTAAGTTACTTGCGCCGATTAAAATCCCAGGGTGTCGTCGGCTGACGGCCCGTAAGTCGCGGGGACGGGTTTTTCATTCAATCGCAGATAAACACCGAGTTGCGCGCGATGGTGGACCAAATGATTGAGAAACATTTGCCGGTAAGCCAGAAAGCGCGTTCCGCTGAAAATTGGCTTGCCCCCGAAACTCAGCTTCCAAGGCTGCGTCCAGGCTTCATCTGAAGTGTTTTGAAGCGCGGTGCGGACCTTCGCCGCGCCTTCATCAAGGGCGCCCACCAATTGCCGCGTCGACTCAAAGGGGAGCGGCTTCATGCTGGACTTCGAGAAATCAAGTTCCGGAGTAGTGAGAATCGTAAGCCCGAAGCCGGCCAACTGCGCTACGTGAGGCGCGAGCTTATTCATCGGCATAGACTTCGGATGCGGCTTAAAATCCGGCTTGTCTTCGGGGACGCGTTCCAGCATGGTGCGAGTTTTTTTGATTTCTTCGTCGAATTCGGAAAGAAGAAGTTCGTTGATCTGCATGGGTTTCTCCGGGATAACGATTATAAGCTTCCCGCAGTTGATTTCGACCGCAACCTAGCTCCACCGGTGATGAAGGCTAGCAGAGTATAATCTTGCGCAGAGATATGCTAGAAACTGAGATCATTTTCTCCGTCCAGGAGTCGCCCGAGGGAGGCTATGAAGCCCGTGCGCTCGGCCACTCCATTTTTACTCAGGCCGACGCCATGGATGAATTAAAACTAAACGTAAGGGAGGCGGTGCGCTGTCACTTCGACGAAGGTAAGGCGCCGCCGATAATTCGCCTGCATTCGGTGAAAGACGAGGTCATTTCTGCTTGAGGTTACCTCGTGATCTTTCTGGTCACGAACTCATCAGACTGCTGCAGCGGTACGGCTACGAACGCACTCGACAAGTGGGCAGTCACATTCGATTGCGGTCGAGCGCACCATTTGACAGTCCCGGATCATCGCGGTCTGCGGTTAGGCACCCTCAGCGCAATACTTTCCGATGTTGCAACCTACCTGGGCATTGAACGCTCGAAATTGGAACAAGAGCTTTTCGGGCCTTGATCTCGTAAAATTTTCTGTGCGAACCATCAATAACTAACGCTTGGAGCCAGTAGCGAATTTATGCCGCGTCCAAAACCTCTTGTTCTTATCATTCTTGATGGCTGGGGATATCGAGCCGAAACCAAGGCTAATGCCATCGCTTTGGCGAATAAGCCGATCTATGACCGTCTACTGCGCGAATACCCCAACACGCTGATTCACACCAGCGGGCGATATGTCGGATTGCCTGAAGGGCAAATGGGGAATAGCGAAGTCGGGCATCTAAATATGGGCGCTGGCCGTATCGTGCACATGGATATCACGCGCATCGATCTCATGATTCGGAATGGGGAATTTTTCTCGCATCCGGTGCTGGTTGATGCGATGAAGAGAGCGCGCACTGGCGGCCACAAATTGCACTTGTTTGGCTTGTTGTCGGATGGCGGAGTGCATTCGCGGCAAGAACATTTGTACGCGCTGCTGAAGATGGCGAAGCAACAAGGTGTCGATCGCGTCTTCGTGCATGCCTTCGTGGATGGGCGGGATACGCTGCCCACCAACGGCGCCGGCTATCTCGAACAACTGCAGCAGAAGATGCGCGAATACAACTCCGGCAAGATTGCGTCAGTAAGCGGGCGCTACTATGCAATGGATCGCGACCGTCGATGGGAACGCATTGCGAAAGCCTACAGCGCCATGGTCGATGGCAAAGCCGAGGGCGGAACCTCCGCTGACCCTGTTCAGGCGATGAAAGGATCGTACAACAAAGACGTCACGGACGAGTTTGTGGTGCCGTTCGTTTGTACTGACAATCGCGGCGAGGCGTTGGCTACTATCGGCGACGACGACTCCTGTATCTGCTTCAACTTCCGCGCTGATCGCGTGCGTCAGATCACGCGCGCGCTGTGCCGCAACAGCGGGTTGAACGAAAAGGGCGGCAGCGATTTGCCGGGCGCGGCCGATCTGGACGCGACCATCCCACGTGATCGCTCACCTAAGAATCTGAAATACGTTTGCATGACTCGCTACGATAAAAACTTCGATCTTCCCGTGGTGATTCCACCAGAGTCGATGGCGAACATTTTGGCGAATGTCATGGGCGGACTCAATATGCGCAATCTTCGCGTCGCTGAAACCGAAAAATACGCGCACGTGACTTACTTTTTTAACGGTGGAGTGGAACAGCCATTCCCCGGAGAAGATCGCGTGATGATTCCGTCGCCAAAGGTCGCGACCTATGATCTGAAGCCGGAGATGAGCGCGGCGGGCATAGCCGACGCCGTAGTAAAGGCCACGAATGACGGGACCTTCGACGTCATGATTGTGAACTTCGCGAATGCTGACATGGTCGGACACTCGGGCAAAATCGAGCCCACCATTAAAGCGGTCGAAACCGTCGACGCTTGCCTCGGGCAGATTGAAAAAGCGGTGCGGGCAAAAGGGGGAGCCATGCTGATTACGGCGGATCACGGCAACGCGGAGATGATGATTGATCCAGCGACGGGTGGGCCGCACACGGCGCACACGACGAATCCGGTGCCGTTTATAGTGATTGCCGAGAATTCAAAACAATACACGCTGAAGCCGAACGGTTCGCTGCGTGATATTTCTCCCACGATGCTTGGCATGCTTGGAATTGATGAGCCGAAAGAAATGACGGGCACCGACCTGCGAGTCAAGAATCGGGCGATCGGGTGATCGGGCCATCTGGTCATCTAAAATCAACATCGCCCGATCCTCCCATTCGCATTCTTATTTTTGTACGCCATCCTTTTGATCAATGGAACGCACCGGTCTGGTTTCCAACGCGCTTGCAACAAGAATTTCCTGGTGTTGAGGTTGTAAACCTTCCCGATTACGAGCTCGTGGACAAAGAAATAGTGGATGCCAAGATTGTCATCGCATGGTCGATAAAGCCTGCACAGATCGCCGCGGCGAAGAAGCTGACATGGATTCATTCTCCAGCAGCCGCAGTTCATCAATTGATGTTTCCGGAACTGATAAACAGCGAAATTATTCTTACCAACGCGCGCGAGGTGCATGGGCCAGTCGTCGCGGAGCATGTCATGGCGCTCATCTTTGCGCTCGCGAAAAAAATCCCGGCCTCCACACTGCTTCAACAAAAACACGTTTGGGGCCAGCAGATTTTATGGGACGAACTGCCGCGAATCCGAGAAGTCGCTGGTGCAACTCTCGGCATGATCGGTCTCGGCAGTATCGGGCGACCGGTTGTGAAGAGCGCAAAAGCATTGGGCATGCGAGTTATCGCGGTGCGCGAGCATCCGGAAAAAGGAAGCGAAGGCGCCGATGAAGTCGTCGGGCCAAGTCAAATTGACGAGATTTTTCGCCGATCGGACTACATAGTTCTGGCAGCGCCCGTTACGGAAAGCACCAAGGCAATCGCGAACGTCGAGCGACTGGCACTTATGAAATCCGATGCTTGTCTTATCAACGTAGGGCGGGGACCGCTGGTGGACGAGAACGCCCTATCCGCTGCCCTGCGTGGGAAGAAAATTGGCGGCGCCGCGATCGATGTGTTTCTGAAGGAGCCGCTAAGCGCCGATTCTCCGCTGTGGGACGTTCCGAATCTTCTAATCACTCCGCACACCGCGGCACTGACCGACAAATTATGGGAGCGCCATCACGCGCTATTCTCGGCGAATCTGCGGCGATATCTGGCGGGTGAGTCGTTGCTTGCAGTTGTGGATAAGACCAAAGGTTACTAATTCCAGACGCGATGTAGCGCGGGCATTTCCGCCGTCCCCTATATCGCACTCGTTAACCACGAAGGGCACTAAGGTCCACCAAGGGAGTGTTGGGTATGACTACGGCGACCGCTAATCCGACAATGACTGGCCAAGAGATTATTGATC
>PLBX01000255.1:0-3226 GCA_003135495.1 Acidobacteriaceae bacterium
CTTTGAAATCCAACCCGTCTTTGAAGGTCGGCCGAACGTCATCGGCAGACTCGAAGGCGAACCTGAGGGGCGCACCTTGGTTTTTGAGGCTCATATGGACACTGCCTCGGAACTAGGTATGAGCAAACCGCCATTTCAGCCGTTGCGAGATGGAAATCGGATGTATGGCCGGGGAAGCTGCGATACCAAGGCCGGGCTCGCTGCCATGATGCACGCTCTCAAGATTGTGCGCGACTCCCAGGTTCGACCCAGAGCCTCGGTCTGGTTGGTGGCGGCGGTCGATGAGGAGCATTCCTTCCGGGGAGTGGTCGAATTTCTCGAGAAGGGAGTGAAAGCCGATGGAGCGATCGTGGCGGAGCCCACCAATTTGGGAACCGTCGTGGCGTCGAAGGGAGTCCTGCGCTGGCGCGTGCGCACCCGGGGCCGGGCCGCACACAGTTCGAAGCCCCATCTCGGGATTAATGCGGTGGCAAAAATGGCGAAGCTAATTGGTTCGATGGAAGAGAGACTCCCGCGGATTTTTGCGAAGCGCCATCATCCACTTTTGGGTTCGCCTACGATCAATGTGGGTGTCATTCACGGGGGGATTCAGGTCAACCAAGTCCCCGACTCGTGCACCATTGAAGTGGATCGGCGCTTGGTGCCTGGAGAAACAAAGGAGTCGGCCTACGACGAGTTGGAGAGTCTTGTCGCTGAATTGCGGGAAGGAGACTGCGAATTGGACGTTGAGATGGAGCCTCCCATGCTTGAGGACTATCCTCTCGAAACTTCGCCTTCGGAAAGAATTGTCCAGACGCTATTGAAGGCCTCGCAGGAAGTAGCTGGTCGCGCGAGCCTGGAAGGAGTTCCCTACGGTTCTGACGCCAGCAAACTGGCCCGGGCCGGCATTCCCAGCGTGATCTTCGGCCCTGGAAACATCGATCAGGCTCATGGGGCCGACGAATTCGTAGAACTGGACCAGGTCAGGCTCGCGACCGAGATTTATGCGCGCACGATTCTGGAGTTCTAAGCTTTGTGAGTTAGCGGAATGCGCAGAACCGGTTTTCCGGTTGTCCCGGAACTTCGGACTCAAGCGCATAAAGTCCGCCGGCCAGTCGGTCTCCTGCCGGCGCTTCTGCCATCGCTGTAGTGATGTAAAGCGTTTTCAAGTTTGGACCACCGAAGGTACAGGTCGTGATGTTTTGAACGGGCATCTCGACGATACGGTCGATTCTTCCGTCGGGTGCGACGCGCACAATACATCCGCCAAAAAAACGGCAGTTCCAGAGATAACCTTCGGCGTCAACAGTCGAACCATCCGGCAGGCCGCGCGAGAAATCCTGAAGAAACGGCGTCTCGCCCGCGATGTCGCCGGTGGTTGGATGATAGTCGTATGACCACACCGTGTTAGCCAGCGTATCTCCGAAATAGAAACGCCGGTGGTTGGGACTCCAGGCGAGAGTGTTCGAGATGCCTAGATCTTTTCGGTGAATCGTGACTCGGCGGTCCGGATCGAGGCGATAGAGAATCCCATCCCTGCCGCCAGCCTCGCCGGTTGAGCCATCAGGGTTGACGTTGTTGCGCATGGACCCGACCCAAAGCGAACCTCGCGGATNNCCGGCTGCCACAAGATTACCCCCGAGCCGAGGACCACAGCGAGTACTTCATCCCGGTTCGTCAGGGTGAGGGCCGTTACCGGCTCGTCGAAAAACCATGTCCGGACGCACTTATCGCCTGGCGTGAAGCGATGAATCAAGAACCGGTTGATGTCGGTCCAGTACACGGCCGCATGGGCCGCATGCCAAACCGCGCCTTCGCCGCATCGGTCACCGGTTGGAGCAACGCAAATCGGTTGTGAGTTCATCGCACCCCAATATCAGCCCAGCATGCGCCCCGCACCAGCGAGCTTGGCGCGGTTGACTTATTAGCGATCACTTCCCCGCCCCGAGCCGCGAGAGCGGGCGGCGTGGAATCCAGAAGTTCATCTTGGGTAAGTCTTCATTTCATTATTTCTGGAATTTACAACCGTAAAGCTGCCATTGGGCTGCGCCGACACCTTGATGTAGTGGCCGTCGTCTGGAGTTTCCTCCGGGTTGGCGATGAACTCTGGTGCGACGTTGTGATCGTTGCCACCATCCACCGAATAGTGCAACTGCCAGAAACCCTGCAATCCCGGAGAATCATGGACGATTTGCCAGGCAACCGGATGACCTCCTTTGCGAGCGCCATTATCCAAGATCGCTACCCGTGGGTGAAGTGCCCAAACCATCCCTTTCGAATTAGACTCCGAAAACCCATGATGCGAAACCATGAAAAGATCCACCGTGCCCACCAAATTCTTCGGACAGAATAGCTCCAACTCCTTCTTCCGGGTTAAATCTCCAAGATCAATAAACCGGAAGGTTTTATAAGTAATCAATGTGCCCAACGAGCGGGCATTTTCCCCGGGATCGTTAGGGGGCTCGGGATCGGATCCACAATACGAGTTCGCCGCGCCTGCTCCAGGCAGGGGATCTGTGATGCGCTCACCGGCGGAACTCAAAACCTGCACGGTAATTCCCTTAATGGGGATGATATCCCCGGGCTTTACGATCATGCGATGAGCGTTCGCCGCCACTTTGAGGTAGGCGGCATAGNNGTCTACGAACGTGCCAATGTGGATGCGGTCGGCGAGTTCGGTCACCCCACCGACATGGTCGCGATGGTAATGCGTAATCAGCACATAATCGAGCTGCTTGACGCCGGCACGTTTGGCTGTGGCCACGATGCGATCTGCATCTCTGCCGTTAGAACCGGGCCAGCCGGTATCGATGAGCAGGGATTGTCCCGAGGGACTGACAATCAGCGTGGCTTGTCCTCCCTCAACGTCCACCGCGTAGATCTGCAATGGTTTGGGTTTGGCGGCAACCTGGGCTGCTAGTAAGCCGATACCAAAGCTAATGATCAAGAAATGTCTCGCGACTCGCATAATCATGGCTCCTTAACCATAATTGATTCACTGATGAATTAATTGCCGTCCGCCACCTGGCATACGAGGTCAGGTTCTTAGACAGATTTATCTGTTAAAATCAGCGCAACACATGCGCAGCACATCTTATAGGCTATTGGGTTTAATATACAAATGAAATAATAAGAAAATGCGCCATACAGATTTGCCCGAGGACCGCTACTTGGCCCCTATGCCAAATCCGACCGTCACAACCGTCTATAGCCCATCTGAAATTCCGTTTGACCGGCCCGGCCAATG
>PLBX01000255.1:3303-10820 GCA_003135495.1 Acidobacteriaceae bacterium
AAAGCGAGTTTTTCAACAGCCACCTCTGATCCCACTCACTGTGATCAAAGGACTCCGAGCACCAGCGGCAGGTTCAACTCCTCCAGGGGTCGCTGTGTTTGGCGGCACTCACGGGAATGAATGGGAGGGGCAGGTCGCCGCCAAGCGCCTGGGGTGTGACTTGGATCCCGCCGAGTTGTGTGGCCAGGTGGTCCTGATACCACAGTTGAGCGAAAGTTCCTGCGTCGCAAATCAGCGGATTTCGCCCCTCGATGGCGTCAATATGAATCGTGCGTTTCCGGGGAATCCACGTGGAACCATCTCCTACCGCATAGCGGATTTCGTGAAGAAATTTATCTTTCCACGAGTTGGTGTCGTGATCGACCTGCACTCAGGGGGCAACGAAGCGTCCTTCCCCATTTGCACTTCATTTCATCCGATTTCCGACGCGGCGCAACGCACCGAGATTGCCCGGGTGGCTCGACTGTTCGACACACCTTTCATCATGATTTACTCCAGCCAAATGGCGTCGGGATTGTTGACCGACGAGGCGGAAGCGGACGGCAAGATCACGATCGGCGGAGAATTCGGGTTCGCTGAAGCAGTAAACCGTCAGGGCGTGAAGCATGCCTATGAAGGCGTAAAGAACGTCCTCCGCCATTATGGAATGCTGCCTGGGGATATCGTCAAAATCGATCCGGCCCGGCCCAGAGCTCCCCGCTTCATGAGCGCCGAGAATTTGTCCGACTATATTCCCTGTCCTCAGGATGGCATTTGGGAGCCGCTGGTCGACGTTGGAGCGGATGTTACAGCTGGGGAATTGCTCGGCCGTCTCCATGACTTTTCGAATCACGCAGCCGAGGCGCTGGAAATACGTGCGCATCGTTCAGGGATTCTATCGACCATGCACTTTGCGGCTTTGTGCAAAAAGGGCGCCACCCTTTATGTTGTCTCCAAAGAAGTGAATTTTTAGGGAACATCGATGGACCTTCAAAAGCGAGACTATCGCAGTCAGCCGTTTCAGGTAGCGACGGCGGTAGGAGATGCTGTAACCGCGGGAGGAGATGCAACAAGTCCGGAACTATGCTGGGTCAGCCGTCTCGCGGATGCGATTAACGAATCACAATTGGAACCGGTCAAAATGTACAACAATGGCATGGGTGCAAATGTCATTTCGCAGCGAAGCCCCGCTTATATTCCCTCCCGAGGGCCGAGCGCGCTGGAACGCTATCAGGAACATGTCATTGCCTATCGTCCCGACTTGGTTCTGATTTCCTATGGCCTGAATGACGCGCGAGGCGGTATGCCTTTAGCCGAGTTCCTGGCCGACGAACAACGAATCGTTCTCGATATTAAGAAAAACACCGGTGCACTGATTGTCGTCATCGACGCCTACTTCATGACGGCCTTTGATCGCTGGCCTCCGTTTGACCGTGCAACTCTTGCTACTTTCATGGGTTTCAACTGCGCCCTCAAAAGACTGGCTGAAGAGTGCGACGTACTGTACGCCGATGTTTTGCCAGTCAGGGTATGGCAGCGTGGATGATCGACTCGGAAAATGGCGTGCATCCTAACAACCTTGGCCATCGCATCATNNACGCATCATTGCCGACCGGATCTTCAATGTACTGGCACAAAATTGTAGTTGTCTCTCACAGAAGGCCGTCGAGATGAGGAAAACAATGAAGCCGTGGCGGCAGCGTGAAACGGAATTGCAGAAGGAATTTTACCGACAATCTAACAAGTAAGGGTGCAGAGGAGGAAACCCGCGGCTGCCCAGACGATTGAGTCCTCGAATCAAGACACACCATGCAGGGTGAGGGAGCGAAGATTGCTCGACAGCGTCAACACGCACGGTGCATTTTCGAACTGTCTCCTACCGCATAGCGAATTTCGTGAAGATATATATTCTTCCAGGAGTCGCGTCGTGATCGACATGCACGCCGTTGATTGGATTAGGCGGTTTCATAAAGACTTTTTTCGCGAAGATATCGAACTAGACCGGTGGCGCTGAGCAAGGCACTGAATAGCGGAGCGAAGAGAATCCCCTTCTCGATACCGAAGTCGGTCCCAAGAACTCCGATAATATAAGGACCGAGAGCCGCCCCCATATTTCCCAAACCGGCAAACAGGGAAAAGGCCGTCCCCAGACGATCCGGCAACCGCCGACCAAGATAGGAACTCAAGGAAGGACCGACTGCCGAAATGAAAACACCACCTGATAAGAACATGGTTATTCCGATGAGGTAATTGGGAGAGAGAATGGTGGCCGTAAAGGCTGCGGTTTCAGCGGCCGCGCACATGGCAATCACCTTCAACTCCGGGATCGTCCAGAGGGAGGTGATCCAGCTAAAAATTAATCGCCCGCCCACAATGCCGGCTCCTTCGGCGCTGAGTAGATACGCGGCGTGGGCAAGGTCAACATGGACCTTCCGAATATAGAGTTGCCCCACGAAGGCGACCATGCCAGCTTGCGCCAGGCCATGGCAAAAACATAGCAGGACTGCGGTACAGAAAGCCGAATCTCGCAGGACCTCTTTCGTATGTGCAATGTTCTTCCCGCGCGACGTCCGTTCGGGTTGACGGTCTCCCATGCTTTCGGAAGGAACAAAGAGCGCCCACAGGACGAGCATGCCCAGAACCGCGGCGGCCACAAAGTATCCGGATCGCCAGGTCAGGTGCCAGCGTGCGGCATGCCCGATCCACTGCCCAAGGATGGCCGGACCAAGCGTTGTTCCGCTGGCATCCGCCAGACCTGTGAGAAGGAAAACGCTTTGACGCCGGGCATGGAAGTGACGGCTGATCATCGCGCTCAGGACGACNNCCCGAGCATTCCGGCGCAAAGCAGGATGAGGTCAACTGATTTCGCCAAACCGATCAGGAACAAACTAACGCCCGCAAGGCCGAGGGCCCCCATTGCGGTCCGCTTAAGACCAAGTAAGGCAAGCACCGGTCCGCCCAGCACGCCGATCAGCACACTGCTGAGATAAA
Organism: Acidobacteriaceae bacterium; assembly: GCA_003135495.1. Taxonomy (GTDB): domain Bacteria; phylum Acidobacteriota; class Terriglobia; order Terriglobales; family Acidobacteriaceae; genus Acidiflorens. Next base: position 6,274 of record PLBX01000255.1, read on the forward strand.
AGAGGAATTCGGTCTTGCCCAATTGTTCGAGAGTTGCGCCCAACTCATGCCGCAAGATGGGGAAAGTGGTGGGAAGAAAATTACGCACCCCGCCGTATCCGAGACCTGCAGCAATGGCGAACCAAAAGACCGGGTCCTTCCAGATGGGCTCGGAGTCGACTGGGGATACCTCGGTCGTGGTCATTGGGAGTTTTTCCAAGTGTCCGAAGGGAAGGAATAGTTGTCCGTCTCAAACCAAAGGATTTCCATGAACGGGTCATTAACTATAGGCGCAGACTCTCGTCCAACGCGCGTAGGGTCACGTCAATGTCTTCTTCGGTGTGGGCGGCAGAAATCGAGCACTGTTTCGTCTCTACGGGAAAGAAGTAGATTCCCTTCTCGATTAACCGGCGGCGCAGAGTCATATCGCAGGAGAAGTCATGGTTTCTGGCAAGGTCATGCCAATCCTGAGGTTCGTGATCCATGAAATAGATACAGAACGCGGAGCCCTGCCTCGCGACAAGACCGGTAATTCCATGAGATCGGAGTATAGATTCGATTCCAGCCTGCACTTGCTGCCCGAGACGTTCGAGCTTCCGATATATTTCTCCGTTTCCTTCCAGCAACCGCTCAATGGTCGCAATTGCGGCCGCCACGGAGATGGGATGCCCGTTATACGTGCCCGCCACGAAGGGGCGCTTGGCAGGATTCGGGTCGGCGATTAGTTGCATCAGCTCCCGCCTTCCCACCAGAGCAGAGATGGGGTAGCCGTTGGCCATGGCTTTAGCAAACACCGCCAGATCGGGGCGAACCCCGCCAATCTTGCTATATCCGCCGACTGAATATCGAAACCCGGTTTTCACCTCATCGAAGATCAAGATAAATCCGTGTTTGTCGGCCAGATCGCGCAATCCCTGAAGGTAGCCGGGTTGGGGTTTGAGAATTCCAACATTCTGAAGAATGGGCTCCGTGATCAAGGCGGCAATGGGATACCGTTCACACACATAACGCACCGATTCCAGATCGTTAAAGTTCACTATGTGAACCAGTTGCTGATGCGCCAAGGGAACGCCGCAGCCCAGGGGGACGTACTTGTATTCGCCCGGGGAGACTCTTGGACCAATTACTTCCAACGGGGTAAGGACATTGCAAGCGACATCATTGTGAGAACCGTTAAAGCCGCCCTGCATCACGATGACGTGGTCTCGACCAGTGAAGCCGCGTGCAAGGCGGATGGCCGCCATGGTGGCTTCCGTCCCCGTATTCAGGATCTGCACCATCTCGCAGACTTCGATGTTCGTGCACATCAATTCGGCGAGACGGCCTTCCAGTGCATTGGTGCCGCTACCGGAGAGGCTAGGACCGTGCTTCAGAATTTCTTCCACGGCCGCATTCACGCGGCGATCGTTGTGACCTAAGATGGCTGGAGCAAAGGCGGCGTGATAGTCGACGTACCGATTGCCATCCGCGTCCCACAAATACGCGCCCTCAGCGCGCTCGAAAGCCAGTTCCGGCTCAACCCGGCGCGGGAGAGACATCACACCGCCGGGAATGTACTTACGGTTATGCTCGAAGATTTGCTTCGATTTTGCGTGCGTCTGCTCTTGTATCTCCATTCGTGAAACCTCCGTAAGCTGAAAATCAGTAGTCAAACCATTTCGTGGAGCAGGCGTAAGGACTCGGCGATCAGCGCTTCCGCGGCAGCAGGCGCGAAGGGCGAAGCTTCAATCTCATACCCTCCCTCGTCGAACGCCTGTCGAGTGGGAAGGTAACCAAACGCGCCATTGGAATACCCAGAAAATAGCGTGTGTGGAAAGGGTGAATCTGCGACGATTCGCTGAGAAATCTCGAGGAACGGCTCGCCCTGACAAGAGAGGAATGCCAGGGAGCCAACGCGAATGCATTGGAGCTCCCAGTCGACTGTGGTCTTCCTCGCGTATAACCTCGCCATGTCCGCCCGCGAGTTTGCCTGGGTGGACCGCGCGGTGGCAGCTCGCACTTCCTCCACGTTGGCGCTCTGGCGCAAGCGCATCAGTTCCGCGCCGTATTTTTTGACCTCCGCTTCCAGTTCGTCGAGCGGCCGCAACTTTCGCAAAGGCAAGGCCACAGTACGACGCGCCACGCGCAGTATAGGCGTCTCTGGCTCCTGCGGTTCGTCTTCGTAGAGTGCGATGGGCGCGCCTGACTGCAGAATCCCGACATACCTTTCCCGCCGAGGCAGAGTATCGATATTCATGGCGACACTCGAGGCTTCGAGGCCGAGGATCCTGCCCATGCGCCGGTAGGTCCGCAAATCGCCGGTATACCCAACGCGTGGCCCGATGTCACCGGCGGCGCCCTGCAAAAATAGGCACGTCCCTCCGACCTGCCGTTCGACCACTTCCCGCATTGCCCCCGGGTAATCGGGCGTGAACCACTGATTCTCCCAAGCCATAATCGTGGGATGGCAGGCATAGTGAACGATGACCGCGACCGGTTCTTCCTTCAGGTTATCGAAGCGGACCACCCGGACTGTCCGGTCAACATTACCCTGCCAGTTGCGGCCTGACACCGGAATCCCTTCCGGAGTACGGCAACGCCGGTTCACGTTGATGCCGGATGTTCCTGAGCCAACCGCGAAACGCACAGGTTGGAGTTTTTTTTGCGCCTGCCATGCCGCACCGGCAATGCGCTGCGGCAAGCTATCCAGATAGGTAAGAATCATCTCCAGTCCTTCACTAATCGTCGCCAGCCTGAATGTGTTCGGACCAGAATGGGTGTGCGAGCAGGAAAACCGGATGCGGTCTCGAGGGATTCGCGTGAGTTCTGCTATCGCCCCAACGATCTTGTTGGTCCACTCTGCATTGAACCCGATGGCATCGACATCAACAATAACCGCCGCTTCATTGCCATCGGAAAGCACGAGCGCTGTGGCGTAGAACGGCATATCGGCGCCGACGCCGCGCTGGTGAGTCTGAGCCCCCCAACCGCCCTGGGGCATCCCAGGGGCGGGGGTAAGGTCGGCACGTCCCACACCAGCCCACAGATGGCTCACTGACCCCTCACCTCACGATAAGAGAAAATAATCCCAAACTTAGCGTTCTAACGATATCAAATATAATTCATACTAGAATTAAAACACAACATTTATACGCGATATTCTTTGACAATAATGTTATCATGAATAAACGTTGACATTGCAAGTGTATTCCAGCTTCGCGGAAACTTGATCTAACTTTTGCTGCACGTATTGGAAGTGTGCTTGCGACCCAGAACCCGCTGAGTTGAGGAAAACTTGCAAACGTGACGGAACGAGCCTGTCCCTCAGAAATTCTGCGGCGACGATTCCGAGAATAAGTTCTTCTTTTCCCCGGGAAGTTGCGGGCCACGCCTCCTGGCATCCTAAGGCACCCATGAGACCGAAAGTGTTCATCGCCCGTCCGATCCAGCAGATAGCGATTGACCAAGTCGCGCAACATTGCGAGGTTTGCGTCCATACCGAAGATGCACCCATGACCGCCGCGCAATTGGCCGACGCGGTAGCCGATATGGATGGACTGATGTCGGTCGGCGGGAACATCAACGAAGAGCTTNNCCCAAACTCCGTGTGGTTGCCAACATTGGAGCGGGCTATGACACGATCGACGTGGCGGCTTGTTCCCGGCGGCGCATCCTGGTCAGCAACACGCCTGACGTACTCACCGAGTCGACTGCTGACATGGCTTTTGCATTGCTCCTTGCGGTGAGCCGTCACCTACTCAAGGCGGACCGTTATGTTCGCGACGGTTCCTGGCACTACGGACTTTGGAACCTGCTGTGGGGGACGGAGCTGCTTGGTAAAACACTGGGCCTTTATGGCTTCGGACGAATCGGTCAAGCTATGGCGCGGAGGGGCCGTGGTTTCTCGATGCGTATTCTTTACCATGCTCGCCACCGTGTAGCCGCCAAACAGGAAAGCGCAGTGGGCGCTCAATTCGTTGATTTCAAGACCCTTCTTCAGGAATCGGATTTCTTAAGCCTGCATGCACCACTAAATCCGCAGAGCAACCGCTCCATAGGCGCCAACGAACTCGCACTGATGAAGGCGGGAGCTTTCATCATCAATACGGCCCGCGGGAAGATCGTGGATGAAGACGCGTTGGTACACGCGCTGAAATCGGGGTCGCTCGCCGGCGCCGGTCTGGATGTCTTTGAGAATGAACCTCAAATCCACCCTGCCTTGATCGGAATGGAAAATGTAGTGATGGCTCCGCACATTGCAAGTGCTACGGCGGAGACGCGGCTCCGTATGGCACTGCTGGCGGCTGAAAACCTTCTTGCGGCATTCGCAGGCCACCGTCCGCCAAATGTTCTTAATCCCGAAGTCCTCACCTAGTGGAGTTTTTTGAAGCCTATTATTGGGAACGAGGTAAGGCACGGGTCGCGCCGGTGGAAATGCCGCCATCTACCAGCAGGGTTTGGCCAGTAACATAGCGGCTAGACTCGTCTGCAAGGAACACCACCGCGCCATCCAGGTCATGAGGTTCTCCCGGTCTTTTCAGGGGAATCCGGTCACATAAATAGTCGACCCATTCTTTGTCTTCGTAGAG
>PLBX01000255.1:10856-11504 GCA_003135495.1 Acidobacteriaceae bacterium
CATTCATCCCATGAGACATCGAGCGCGGGTTTTCGAACATTGCATCCGGCGTTATTCACCAGAATGTCCAGGTGACCGAAAGCATCTTCAGCCGCAGCGACCATTCGAGTAATGCTTCCTAAATCGAGGACATTAAGCTCGAGGGATACAACCCGCCGCCCCAGTGTTCTAATTTCCGATTCAAACTGTGCCAGACCGTCACGATTGCGGCTGGTCAATACGAGGTCGGCTCCGCATTTCGCCAGAGCTCGCGCCATGTACTGGCCGAGTCCACGGCTGGTTCCCGTGACAATCGCTACGCGGCCCCCCAAATCGAACAGTCTTCTTTCCATATTCGGACAGACGATTAGAATTACTTTTCCAGTGATTTTTCCGGTTGCATACGAGGAAACCTGGCGTCAGGAAGGTAGTGCTCGCGGAAAGTTCTGCCCCACCGATAACTTGGACGGAATGCCTCTGCCATTTTGCAGCCCGCCTGCAGTCCTCGAAACTTGGCGGGGATCTCCAGAAATGCCTCTAACTCGTAGCCAAACATTTTTTCCATCCAACTGTTCTGACTGACATGCTGCGCGACCATCTGTACCTTGGTGGCAAAGGTTTCGGTGATATCCACATAAATTTCCGGCTCAAAGCCGACGCCGGCGGGGG
>PLBX01000411.1 GCA_003135495.1 Acidobacteriaceae bacterium
AAAAGTGCTGCGCCAGAATCCACCGGCAAACACTATGTATTGCCGGCCAATAAAGACACCGTTCAGTGGGGTTGGTTTGATCCCACGGAGAAGCCGAAACTCGTCGTCAACTCCGGAGACACCGTTTCCATTGAGACGCTGCGCCACGCGATGGACGAAATTAAACCCGGCGCTTCAATGGACGAGATCGTAAAACTTCGCCTCGCAAATCCCGGCGGCGGCCCGCATTCTGTCACCGGCCCAATCTACGTGAACGGAGCGGAGCCGGGCGACACGCTGGAAATCCGCATCAAGAAAATCGTCATGAAGGATTCCGGCTTTAATTTCAATCTTCCCGGCAAGCAGTTTCCCACCGTCGGTTTGCTGGCTTCCGAATTTCCCGAAGGCCACGTTCAATATTTCAAGCTCGACACGAAAACCATGACCACGGAATTCAAACCGGGGATTATCCTCCACCTGAAACCCTTCCCGGGCACCATCGCCGTCGGGCCCGATCCCAACGAGCCGAAAGAAAAAGCGGGACCGCCGATCCACGACGCCAAAGGCCGCACGAGCACGCTGCGGCCCTGGAAGAATGGGTCCAACATGGATGTGAACGAGATGCAAGTCGGCTCAACTCTTTATTTCCCCGTGTTTCAGAAAGGCGGCTTGATCTGGACTGGAGATTCCCACTGCCTCCAGGGCAATGGCGAGGTGAACCTGACCGCGCTCGAATGTTCCTATAAGGAGATCGAGATCCAACCCATCGTACGCAAGGATCTTCACATTGATTGGCCGCGTGCCGAGACCTCCACGCATTGGATTTTCATGGGATTTGACGAAGACTTGAACGAAGCCATGAAGATTGCGGTGCGCGAAACCGTAAATTTTCTAGCGGAACAGAAGATGGTGCCCATGTCGCGCGAAGAAGCTTATTCACTCACGTCGCTGGTCGGCGATTGTCGCGTCTCGCAAGTAGTGGATATCCGCAAGGGCGTCCACTGCATGATTCCCAAGTCGATCTTCGTAGCGAAGCAATAATTTTGCTGATCGTCAGCGCGATTCGGTCTCACGCAACATCGGCGACTCTTCTGCATAGCAGAATTACGCGGCGTGAGATTCGGATCGCGTCAGGAGATAGTAAATCACCGGAGTGACAATCAGGCTCAACACCATCGAGATCACCAGCCCGCCGATGACGGCGATAGCCAGGGGCTGAAGCATCTGCGATCCGGAGCCGAGCGCGAATGCGAGCGGCAGCATGCCGCAAATTGCGGCCGACGCGGTCATCAGAATCGGGCGGAGACGGCGTTGCGCCGCGTGTACCATGGCTTCGCGCGCCGACACGCCTTCCGCTCGATATCGTTCATCCGCGTCGAGCAGCAGGATGCCGTTTTTCGCCACGATTCCGATCACCATGATCAGACCCATGAATGACGCCACATTGAAGGTCGTCCTCGTGACCAGCAACGCGAACACTACGCCTGCGATAGAAAGCACCGAAGAGGTGAGAATCGAAATCGGAGCAGAGAAGTTGCGGAACTCAACCATGAGCACGCCAAACACAAGCGCCAAAGACAGAACCAGCACGCGCAACAGTTCATGGAAGGATTGTTGTTGCTCCTGATACGTGCCGCCGTATTCAATTCTGACGGTAGGCGGCAAATGCATGGCGCTAACCGTGTGCTGAACTTTGGCAATGGCCGTTCCAAGATCGGAACCTTCGAGTCTTGCGGTCACGGTGATGAGCTGCTGCAGGTTCTCGCGTTTGATCTCATTTTGCGGAGGCAGTTGCGTAACTTGCGCCAGCGATCCCAAGCTCGCAAGCTTGCCACTGGCACTGTTGAAGACTGTATTTTGAATGGTGTCCAGGGATTGACGCGTTTCATCTCCCAGCCTAACTCGTACCGTGTACGGCCTTCCATTCGCAATCAGCGGATCGGTCGTGGTCACTCCATCCAGAATCGATGTTGCGTCTTCGGCGATTTCCAACGGCGTGAAGCCTAGTCTCCCAGCGACTGTCGGGTCGATTTGGAAGTTTGTTGCCGGACCGCTGATGGTGTTGTCGATCCCGTTCTGCACGTCCACCACGCCGCCAATCTTGCCGATAGCATCCCCAATTCGCGGGCCGAGGTCTGCCAGCAGCGCCGGATCACTCGCGAAGACTTTTATCTGAATTGGCTCGGGCGCATTCGACAAATCGCCAATCATGTCCTGAAGCACCTGCGTGAACTCCACATCCAGTTCGGGCTCGGTCTTTTTGATCTGCGAACGCACGTCGGCGATCACTTCATCGATTCCACGATCGCGTTTACTTTTCAGCTTCACCGTAACGTCACCGGTATTGGCTTCGGTAACGGCGGCCAGGCCCATCTGAAGTCCAGTTCGCCGAGATGTGCTTTCGACCTCAGGCATGGAGTGCAGAATTTTACTCACATGCTGGAGCACACGGTTCGTCTCAGAAAGCGAGCTGCCGGCCGGCATGATGTAATCGAGGATGAAGCCGCCTTCATCCATTTCCGGTAACAGATCTGACCCGAGCCCTCGATAGCAAAGGTAACTTCCCAGGGCGAGGATTGCGCAGAGGCCCAGTAGCATGAACGGACGAGTGAGGGACCAATCAAGTCCGCGCTCATGCCATTGCAGGATCTTTCTCATTATGCGTCCGTGCTCTTCGTGATGTGTCGCGCTCCCATCATCGTTCTCACTGCCGCTTTCACCCCCGCCTTCACCGCCGCTTCGATTGCGCCGCTCGCGCAGAAAAACAAGACTCAACGCGGGAGTCCAAGTGACCGCAAGCAGCAGGGAAGTAAGCAGCGCAACCGTCATCGTGATCGCGAGCGCACGGAAGAAGCTTCCGGTCACTCCGGTAACTGAAACTAACGGCAGAAAGACAACGACCGGGGTGATGGTCGATCCAACCAGCGGCACGGCAATCTCCCGGAGTGCGAGTCGAGCTGCCTGGGCCCGGCTTTCGCCGCGATCTCGATGGGAGACGATATTTTCGACTACTACAATCGCGTCGTCGATCACTAATCCAATCGCAGCCGCCAGTCCGCCCAGAGTCATCAGATTAAAGCTCTCCCCGATGGCCCACATGAAGAGGATCGTAATCGCGACTGTTACAGGT
>PLBX01000447.1 GCA_003135495.1 Acidobacteriaceae bacterium
ACACGGGCGCTGGTGGCTTCGCGCTGTCAAGTGCAGTAAAGATAAATCTCCCGATCCTTGGGAAGATTCTTAACTTCTTCGATCAGGTTGTTGGGTTCAATCCGAATCGATCCGGCAATCCGCTCCGAATCGGGATCGTAATAGCCGTGGCTGCGAACGTCGGCAACCAGCATATTTTGAGCGGCGTCGGATGCCAACCTCTTAGCGAGGTCCTCGGCTTCAACGCGGGGAATGACGTCGAGGAGTCGGTACTTGCGGTAAATCCAGACGCGATAGACGACGTAAACAATTAATCCCAGACCGGAGATGACTTCAGCCGCGAAACCGGCAGAACGAAGGCCGCGTGTGATGGCTCGCAAGCCGTCGCTGAAAAGATATCCGGCGATGGAATAGGCGCCTACGTAGAAAAGCGCCCCCATCGAATCGAAGAGTAGAAAATTGCCCAGGCGCATCTTCATGCTTCCCGCAAGCGGCGGAGACATAGTGTTAATGCCCGGAATGAATTTGGCGAAGAGCAGCGTCTGCTTGCCGCGGCGGTAAAAGTATTCGGCGGAGCGCAGAATGCAGGTTTCCGGATTCGCTGAAAGGCGGCACAGGAAGCCCAAGAGCCTCCATCCACTGACTCTGCCCATGTAGTAGAGGAAGATATCTCCGGATATCATTGCCACGACGCCAGTACCAATTACTAAGTACAGGTGCAAGTCCCCGTAGGCGGCGACTGCGCCCGCGGTCAAAATGGCGAGCGCGGCGGGGAGTGGTAGGCCGACAGCCTCTGCCAGACAGACTACCGCCAGGAAGAAGTAGCCGTGATGCGAAATCGATGAGAGTAAGTCGTTCATTGCGGGCATGCGCCTGCTAAGTATAACTCTGGCGACTGCGTGTCATGCGCACAACGTCGGCANNGATCGCTGCCGTGATACAACTCTAAAAAGCAATTTTGGATTCAGGAGAAGCGCTGTGTCAGCAGAGAGCCGCCGTTATATCAATCTTCCGAATCGTCGCGCCGGACTTCCTTTCAGCGACGGTGTGTTCGTCGGCGACACGTTATATATTTCCGGACGCATCGGCCTCGATCTGGCGACGGGCGCGGCTCCAGCTAGTATTGATGCGGAACTCGATCTCTTATTCGAAGGTTTTCAGGCAGTGCTTCGCGAAGCCGGCATGAGTATGGACGACTTGGTTTGGGTGCAAGTTTATTCACCCGATGTTTCCCTGTGGCAGCAATTCAATGCGGCTTACGTGAAGTTGTTCTCGCGCGAATTTCCCGCTCGCGCCTTTCTTGGGTCGGGGCCCCTACTAATGAATGGCCGTTTTGAAATGCTGGGGATTGCGGTGAAGGGGTAGCGCGTCGGCGCAGTGCATACGTCCTTCGCTTCGCTCAGGATGAAAGCCTATGTTCGATTCAGTTAGCGCTAATCAGTTACTTCTCTCTGGCTACAACGAACTCGGGCGCCCACAACAACGCCCGCTTGATCTCCGAGTCGGGAAACATGTTGATGGCGTTGCGCGCCGATTCCGCATAGCGCGAGGCTTCGTGAGAAGCGAAGTCCAACGAAGCGTAGCGGTTGAGGATGGTCAGGATATCGGCGTGGGTGACCCCATTGAAAGCGCGGTCCCGCAAAATGGTCTCAATGTGGCTGCGTTCGACCGGAGTGCAATGGTCCAAAGCGTGAATAACTGACATTGTCGCTTTGCCCTCACGCAGATCGCTGGCTACTGGCTTGCCAAGTACACTCTCTGAAGCGGTGAGATCGAGAACATCGTCTACGATCTGAAAGGCTAAGCCGAGCTGGCGTCCATATTGACCGAGGCGCTTTTCTTCCTCGTCGGTTGCGCCGCCTAGAATCGCGCCGACTCGCATGCATACCGAAAACAGGCATGCCGTCTTGCGATAGATCAGGTCGAGATGTTCTTGCAGGGAAATCGGCTTTCCCAGTTTTTCCATCTGCAACAATTCGCCTTCGACCATCTGCTGCGTCAATTCAATCAGAACATCGAGGATTCGGAAATTGCGCTCGTGCACTGCAATTTTGAAAGCCTGCATGTAGAGCCAGTCGCCGGCGAGCACGCACATCGAGTTTCCCCACTGCGTATTAGCGGCGGGGCGGCCGCGGCGAGTCTGCGCCTCATCAATGATGTCGTCGTGGACGAGCGTTGCAGTGTGGATAATCTCAACCACCGAAGCAAGTTTTACCGCGCCATCGCCCTTGTAATTGAAAAGCTTCGCGGACAGAAGCAACAGAGCCGGGCGGATTCGCTTGCCTCCGCCAGCCCGCAAATACTCCCCGATCTCGGTAATGGCGGCGACGTTCGACACGGTGTCACGTCCGAATTGCTCTTCAATCGCAACGATGTCGTCGCGCAGAAGATCGAAAATCTCTTTCCCGTTAATGGACGTGGTCGAAGCCAATTTCGTCACATACTCCCGTGATCAGTTGCTGCGGTAATTCGTGAACTGCAAATCGATGCCGAAGTCCTGCTGCTTGAACATGGCAATCACTTCCTGCAGCGTATCGCGATCCTTGCTGCTCACCCGGACCACATCGGCTTGGATGGAGGCTTGCGCTTTCTTCTTCGAATCTTTCACCAGCTTCACGATCTCGCGCGCCTTTTCNNACGCCGCGCTTCACCAATTTTGCTTGGAAAACGTCGTTGACCGCCTTTAACTTGAACTCATTGGCGGAGTGCAGCATGATCGCATCCGAGCCTTCCATCGCGATTTGCGACTTCGAATCTTTCAAATCGAAGCGCGTGCTCACTTCCTTCATCGCCTGCTGAATAGCATTGGCGACTTCCGCAAGATCGATCTTGCTTACGATATCGAAACTATTATCGGGCATGGAATACCGCGGTCAAAGCCGCTTTAACTAGCCGGCTTCTCGTTCTAAAGATTGCCATGCCGGGTGCTGACCGCTCTCACTCAGAGCCGCACCGATCAAGGACCCAAACATGTACTCCAGAGGGTAACAGAAGAGGCACCGTCTGCGAAGACTAGGATCGGTGAAAGAGCCATATGGCAACTCAAATCGCGGTATCTCTATTGTCGCTGGTCAGCATTGTCGATAGTCAGCCCAAAGAATCTGTAAAAATTCTTCGCCGTATGAGAACCAATCTCGTCGGCGCTTAAACCGCGCAGCTCGCCGATCTGACGTGCAACTTCTTTCACGAACAACGGCTCGTTGCGCTGGCCGCGATGCGGNNTCGATCAACATGCGGTCGAGCGGAACGATGCGAGCCGCATCGCGTATCGGCCGCGCTTTAGGAAAAGTAATATTCCCGGCGAAAGAGATCATGAAGCCCATGTCCAACGCCTTCCGCGCGTGCTCAACGCTTCCCGTAAAGCAATGCAAAATGCCTCCGCGTCCGCTGCAATTCCAACGCTCCGCAATCAAGCCCAAACAATCATCCCAGGCATTCTCGCTGTTCTCGGAAGGGCGGCAATGGATGATGATCGGTAGTTCAGCGCTCCGCGCCAGTTCCATTTGCTTGACGAAAGTTATCTTCTGCACTTCTCGCGGCGAATGATCGTAAAAATAATCAAGCCCGATTTCTCCCCATGCGATTACCCGGGGATGGCGCGCCCATTCCAGCATTTGTGAATCAGTGGTCTCGTTCGCGAGGCTCGCTTCGTGGGGATGAACTCCGACGCTTGCCCATATTCTCGGATAATCTGCTTTGCCGTCGTATCTTTCGGCCAGCCGGATTCCGCAGTCGGCAGTCTCCGGGCCTTCGCCGTTTCCAATCGCGAGGTAAGCCTCAATCCCGTTCTGTTTTGCGCGTGCGAGAACTTCGTCACGGTCGCTGTCGTAGCGCTCGCCTTCGAGATGAGCGTGGGAGTCGATGAACATGAGCGTGCCGCGTCAACTGCCGGATGTCATCATATCGATGTCGTCAGATAAAGGTGTCATCCTGAGCGAAGCGAAGAACCTATGCATTTTCCACACAAACGATTACCGAACAACTCTAGCATTTCTTACATTAACAACCTCGCTACGACCCATTCAATTTGATCGCAAATAGCAAGCCTTTTAACAGGCGCTGTGCTATGCTGCGCCTAAATTTCACCCGCTCGTATTTGGACGTTAGGACGCTCAGTGCTGGCCGAACTTCGACTTGAAAATTACGCGGTGATCGACAACGTCGTGATCGAATTTGCCTCCGGTCTAAATCTGCTGACCGGCGAAACCGGTGCGGGCAAGTCGATTCTGATCGACGCGCTCGGATTGCTGCTCGGAGAAAAAGCATCGTCGGATGTGATTCGCACGGGCGCCGATCGTGCCCTGGTCGCCGCCGTGTTTGAGAGCGATGGCGCAGCGGCACATTTCATCGAAGCCATCCTCGAGACCAACGGCCTGGACGGGGAGAATGGCTCGCTGATTCTGCGCCGGGAGATCGCTTCCGGCGGCAAGGGACGCGTCTTTATCAACAATCAGCCGGCAACGGTGGCCGTGCTGAAACAGATTGCACCTCACCTGGCGATCATCCACGCGCAGAATGAATCGCTCGCCAACTTCGATGCGTCGGCGCGGCAAGAACTGCTGGATGCGTACGCTGGAATCGAACTGAAGGATGTAACGGCCGCCTTCGCGCACTGGAAGCAGGTTCGCGGCCGTATCGCTGAACTCGAACAGGACGAGCAGGACCGAGCCCGCCTTCTTGACCTGTGGAACTTTCAGTGCCGGGAAATCGAAGAAGCGCGTTTGCGGCTGGCCGACGGGCTAAATGGTCCGCAAGAAGATGAGCAACTCGAAGCCGAGAAGCGCGTCTTAGCCAATGCAGAAAAAATTTATGGCGCGGCCATCAATGCCTTTGACCTGCTGTATGAGGGCAATGCGTCGACCTCATCAAGCCTGCGTGCCGCGCAGAAGCATGTCGAAGAATTGGTCCGTTACGAGCCCAAGTTTCAGGAAGCGCTGTCGGCGCTTGAGTCGGCACGCATCAGCGTCGAAGATGTGGGAGCGACACTTCGCGATTATGCCGGCGGCATTCAAGCCTCGCCCGAGCGCCTTGCCGAAATCGAAGAGCGCCTGGCTGTGCTGGATCGCCTGAAACGGAAATACGGACCAACCTTGCAGCAAACGATCGCTTTTGGTGAGGACGTGCGCCGCAAACTCTCCGAGATGGAAAATAAAGACCAGGTTCTGATTGACCTGCGTGCCCTGCTGTCCCTGGCCGCCGAGGCCTATTCGAAAGCGGCGCGGATCATTTCGCGTAAGCGGACGGACGCGGCGCGAAAATTAGAGAAGTTGGTTGAGGCCGAAATAAACGACCTTGCGATGCGCGCCAAGTTTCATATTGCAGTAGAAGAAGACGAAGAAGAAGAAGAAGAAGNNGAAGAAGAAGACGAAGCCCGCTGGACGGCTTCAGGCATCAATCAGGTCATTTATCTTATTTCGACGAATGCGGGCGAGACCATGCGCCCACTGGAAGAGATTGCCTCCGGCGGCGAACTTTCACGCGTGAT
>PLBX01000499.1 GCA_003135495.1 Acidobacteriaceae bacterium
CACTCCCACCACGCGATTGCCGTCGTAGAGAAGCTCCGATCCAGCGAATCCATTGAAAACTGTGATTCCGGCTTCTTCGACTTTGCTCGCCAGCCACTTCACAAACCGATTGATCGAAATGACGTAGTTGCCATGATCGTGCATCGGTGGCGGCGTAAGCGGCAGCTTGTAATGTCCCGCTTTCGTCAGGAAATAGACACCCTCTTTATGGACCGTGGCGTCAATCGGAGCCTCCGCCTCAAACCCTGGCAACAGCTCTTTCATGGAACGCGGATCAAGCAGCGCACCCGAGAGGCAGTGTTGTCCCGCCTCGCGCGCCTTTTCGAGCACGTAGATATTTTCTTTACTCAGCAACGCTTCCGGATGCCGCGCGTTGTGTTCGTCGATTAGCTGCGAAAGCCGGAGCGCACAGGCCATGCCCGCCGGCCCGCCTCCGACAATGACCACATCGGCCGGCATTTCAGGGTGCTCAACGTTAGGGATGGGTTTGCGAAAGATTAGGGTCATGGAGGATTACAGAGATGTTAACTATAAATTCCGACGCTTGCATCAACCACGTAGATCAAAACTAGAGCTCTCTGTCCTCGCGAATGAGAATGGAGCTATCGGAGAGAACGCCTGTCCTTTTGCGGATTGCATCGCGCCGTTCACGTATGCGGGCGATCTGTTGCCGCGTCACTCTTGGGCGTTTTGCGGAATTTTCGCTTCGCTTTGGAGAATCGGCCAGGACGGGTTTGGATCCCCTTCGCATCGCGCTATTGTACGACTTCCATAACCGCTTTCAAACATCTGGGTGAGGCATCTCCTACGACCAATCGCGAAGGATCGGGAGTCAGCGTCAGAGTTTTCCTTGCAATCGCCATGGCCTTCGGAACTGCGCAAACATCCAGACGCCGCCGTATACCTAACGCGGCAAGGTTCCGTTTCGCTAAGGATGCTCCAGATGATTGGACAGTTTGAGATTCGAAGCCGCATTTGCCTTAAAAACCGACCTTTGGCGATGCTCGTCCTTTTTTGGGTTATATATGAAGGTTCCGGCCAGCGTCGCTATCACCGGATGGTCCGATAGACCATGTGATCTGAGCAAGTCGAGCAGGTCACTGATTCCGGAATCGGAATCGACTGCGTCGTCTATTTGAAGCGTCGCGACTCCCAGACTTCTGCAACTTGGAGTCCATAGAAAACCACCTTCCTTGGTTGAAGTGATACGAACAGTCATCTTTACCTTCCTGCCGGAATAATTAGACGGGTGTGTGAGAACCTCGCACAGGGACACAGTTGGAGACGCATCGCGACTGTTAGCGTTAGCACAGGTATTTCCAGCAACAGCGAGAAACGCTGCGAACATCATCCGTCGCGACCATGCTTTATTCTTCATGGATGGCACCATCTCCGCAATCTTGTTCGCGTTAGAATAACCATTTCTCGTCATATTCTGCACCGGTTGTCCGAATGACATCCTAGGGCTCAAACNNCCCGCCGTACTTCGCGAATCGCATGCAATACTCCATCCATCTGGCTCGGAGTGCCCGCGGTGATGCGTACACATCCTTCGCAACCGGGGTTGGCGGATGCGTCGCGTATCACGATGCCGCGTCGCTGCATTGACTCGACGAACAGCTTCGTCTGCGCGCCCACTCGCACCAGAACGAAGTTGGTTTGGCTCGGCCAGAAGCGTAGGCCGAGTTCGGTGAACAATTGTTGCAAGCGCTCGCGACCTTCTTTCACGCTCGCGACGTGCTCTTGCACGAACGCTTGATCCTCAAGTGCAGCTTCGAGGCAGGCAAGGGCCACAGAATTCACATTGAATGGCACACTGAGGCGCCGCATGTATTCAATTTGCTCCGCCGCGCCGATCACCACCCCGAGCCGCAAGCCGGCCAGTCCATACGCCTTCGAAAATGTGCGCGCCACAAACAAATTAGGATGCTGCGCCAAAGCGTCGATCAGCGTCTCACCACAGAATTCGAAATAGGCCTCATCAATTAGCACCAAGGCATCGGGCGCCGATTGTACAATCCTGAGCAAGTCCGCAGGCGCAGCCTTCAAACCTGTAGGATTATTAGGATTCGCGATCGCAACCAGCCGCGTCCGCGCCGAGATTCCGGCCAGCATATCCGCAACCGGAATCGCCAAATCTTCTCCCGACTGCACGCGCACCATTCGAGCGCCCAAAGCCTCGCCCAGCAGGGGATACATTACAAATGTGGGATCAGCGAACAGGAGTTCGTTGCCTTCGTTGTCTGTAGTCCCCAGATAAGCTGTGAAAAGCAGCGACAGCGCATCGTCCATTCCGTTGGTAAGCAACACCTGCTCTGGAGCGACACCAAGAAAATTCGCGACGATGCGTTCCCCGATCTCGCGTTGCGGATAAAGAGATAGCTCACAGGCCGAGAGAGCGCAACCGCGCCAGAACCCGTGGCGAGCATCCCGCCATGCTCTCGTTGAGATCGAGACTGAGGCCGTCACGACTGATAATGGGCGAGCGGTAGGGGCTAAGCCCGGCGATCAGACTTCGCGGCTTCAGCATGACGAATTGGGAAACATGACGCGATGAGTTTACCGAATAACTTGGCGAAAGCGCAGCGTAGATGCCTTAGCGTATATTGCTAGCGTAGAAACGCGGCTAGCGCGTCTCCCTCCATCACCGGCGTTCGCCTTCATTCCGCCGCAAATATTTCACCACCACAAAAATCATGGTGCAGATCGCAAAGTCGACCAGCAGCCCCCAATCTTCTTTAAACAGGCCATGCCGCGCCACCGAGGGCAGATGCGGCATAAGCAGGTAATAGATTGCATTGCCAGCGAGCACCGCCGCCAGCGCGTCGAGGAAGTTTTTCATCGGCCCAGCCCAGCCTCCGCTCCTTGCTAACATCTCCTGATAACATCGCTTTGATGCTGGAACCCTCCACTCCAGTGCAGTTCGTAAAAGGCATTGGCCCGCGACTGGCCGAAGTCCTTGCCGCCAAAGGCATTTCAACCGTCGACGACCTGCTGCACTACCTTCCATTCCGCTACGAAGACCGCCTCAATCCCCGGTCGGTGGCCGAACTTCGAGCGGGGGAGATGGCCACGGTAATCGCCGAAGTGCGCAACTCTGGCTTGTTCCGTACCCGCCGCATGCCCATTTTTCAGCTCACCGTGGGTCAGGGCCGCAACCGGTTGAAGTGCCTGTGGTTCAATGCCACCTATTTGCAGGACCGCTTTCAGCCCGGGCAAATGCTCGCGCTCTATGGCAAGGTTGAAGCCGACCGCGACGGGCAACTGCAGATCATGCAACCGCAGTTTGAGATTCTTGGCGACATTAACGAAGAGGGCGGTGCCGATGAGGCCGAAAAAAAGGCGGCTGCATCGCTCGAGATTGGGCGCATCGTTCCGATTTACGAATCGACCGGACAGGGCAAGCTTTCGCCGCGCTGGTTCCGGCGAATTATTCGCTGGACGCTTGAGAATTTGAATCCAAATCTTCCCGATCCCGTCCCCGCCGCAGTGCGAGGGCATTTGAGTCTGTTGTCCCCACTCGAAGCGTTTTGGAAAGTTCACTGGCCCGATGCCGGCGAGAGCTTTACTGACCTGCAATCATCGCGCACGGCGGCGCATATCAGGATGATCTTCGATGAGTTATTTTTCATCGAGGTAGGATTGGAACTCAAACGACGTGAGCAGAAGGCGCAAACCGGAATTGCCTTCCGCCTCGAAGCAGGTGTTCGCGAGGCTATTAAGAAGATACTGCCCTTTCATCCCACGGCCGCACAGAAGCGCGTGCTGAAAGAAATCGCTACTGATATGCAGGCGCCGAGCCCGATGCGGCGGCTGCTGCAAGGGGATGTCGGGTCGGGCAAAACTATCGTTGCCTTTCAGGCAGCGATCATCGCCATTGAGAATGGATATCAGGTCGCGTTGATGGCTCCGACTGAAATCCTGGCGCAGCAACATTATTTTTCTGCCCGCCAAATTTTGGAGCGCGCTGGCTACCGAATAGTTCTTCTGACCGGCTCGCTCGATCAGGAACGCAAACGCGAAGTCCGCCGCCACATCGCACAAGGCAACGCGCAATTAATAATCGGCACGCACGCCTTAATTCAAGATCGCGTCGAATTCAAAAATCTTGGATTAGTAGTGGTCGACGAGCAGCATCGCTTCGGNNGGGACGCCCGGCGCTCCACCGAAAATCTCGATCCCGAGCCTGACGTTCTGGTGATGACTGCAACCCCAATCCCGCGCACCCTAGCCCTCACGCTCTACGGCGATCTAGACATTTCCGTCCTCGACGAACCGCCTCCCGGCCGCACACCCATAGTCACCCGCTCCGTCCCCGATGAGCGGTCGCCGGAAGTCTGGGAGTTTGTTGGCAAGCAAATCGCCGCCGGGCATCAGGCCTACGTCGTCTATCCCGTGATCGAAGAGAACGAGGAAACTGAAATCAAAGCCGCCAAACAAATGCACCGCCAGTTGCGGGAAAAGATCTTTCCCAAACTCCACGTCGGGTTACTGCATGGCCGCCTCGACGCCGACGAAAAAGAACACATCATGCGCGAATTTCAGCAAGGCAAGATCGAAATTCTCGTGGCGACCACAGTGGTCGAAGTTGGCGTCGACGTTCCTAATGCAACCGTGATGGTGATTGAGCACGCCGACCGCTTTGGCTTGGCGCAGCTTCACCAGTTGCGCGGGCGCATCGGCCGCGGCGCGGCAAGATCCTACTGCTTATTAATACGCGGGGCAAAAGTTTCTGAAGAAGGCGAACGGCGGCTAGATACCATGGTCCGCTCGAACGACGGTTTCCAGATCGCGGAACTCGACTTAGAGCTACGTGGCCCCGGCGAATTTTTTGGAACGAAGCAGGCGGGTATTCCCAGCTTTCGGGTCGCCAATATCATTCGGGATCACGAATTGCTGGAGGCTGCCAAACGCGAAGCGGCGTTCGTAATCTCCGGCCCCAACGCCGAAATTTCAAAAGAAGAGATCGATCGAGCGCTGCGAGAAATGCGCTCGCGCTGGGCGCTCAGCTACGGCTTGGTTGAAGTGGGGTAGGATTTTCATCTCTTCATCTCATCCTTAGGTTAGACCACTACAGTTAGACAACGACCCTCAAGTTTCTTCTCCTCCACGCCGATTCCTATACAAGCAGCGCTGCACACGGCGTATTCCCGCTGCGCATGGGTGTATTCGCAATGATAGATCGCAAGGTTTTAGATCAACTTATTCTCAGCCATCAACTGCTCTCGAAGGAGGATCAAGTATCCGCAACCCATGGCCCGGCGCAGCTATTGCGTGACCTGATGATTTGCAGTGGCGCCGCCGAACTGGCGTTGGCGGCAATCTGTCTTCATCTGAATTGTGTGCCTGATAAAAAGGATATTACCCCGCCCGATTACTTCGAGGCTTTGAGAATAACCACTCATCCCTCATCCGTCATGCATGGAGAAAATTTCGTTGCGGAATTGCACAAAGTCCGGTCCGAATCGCAGCTTCGATTTCATCTCCCCGATCCTCGGCGCTGGTCGCGAGCGAAGGAGGAGACTTTGGAACACGTAATGGGATGGTCACACCAGTGTCTTGGTATAAACCTGCANNGATCTCGCTTCTCACATTTCTGCGAACACCACGCTGGCGGGTACGAAATATTCCACTTCGGACCAAGACACACTGCAAGACACTCCGCTGGAGCATTCCAGCGATCTTACCGGTCCGGTCGGGCCTCGCTATAATTGCTCCGGCTCCGCGGACATAAAGTTGCCAGGTTGGGGGCGGCCAGAAAAAGCCAGAATTGCAAATCTGAGCGCCGGCGGATGCAACGTTAAGTCAAATTATGCGTTCGAAGTGGGCGAACAGATCGAAATGATTCTTCGGGTAAACAAGATGTCGTTTCGCGTGGCTGGCAATGTGGTCCACATTCCATTATTGGACGCGAACGGCAAGGCTAAAGCCAGAGATTTGGGCATCGGTATCCAGTTCGAAAACATGAC
>PLBX01000533.1 GCA_003135495.1 Acidobacteriaceae bacterium
TGAGTTGTCTTTGCTCGTTCCGGTTGGGCCAGTCTGGAGATAGACCCAGGCATGTTGGCCCTTTTTGAGTGTCGCACGAGAGCCGCACTTTATTGTTTCGGTTTTGGTACAGTTCGTTCCAAAATTGGGCATGTGCTTGATATGTCCCTTACAAATGTTTGTTTGGTCAATCTTGCCGCATGGCAGATCACCATTACCCTCTTTGC
The DNA here is from genome assembly GCA_003135495.1 of Acidobacteriaceae bacterium. Classification (GTDB taxonomy): domain Bacteria; phylum Acidobacteriota; class Terriglobia; order Terriglobales; family Acidobacteriaceae; genus Acidiflorens. The sequence goes on from PLBX01000533.1 coordinate 207, forward strand.
CGCATTCTTTGTCGAGAATTACGATTGCGTCGTTGTTCCCGGCCGAAAAACCGGCAGCCACTGTGATCGAATGAACCCTACCGCTCTTCAGGGAAACAAATTCGCTTGCCGGACCCTGTTCTTGGGGGCAATACAAATCACATGCGCCGAGGTACATCTCAGCCGGGATCGTGTTGCAAGATGGAATGTGGCGTGGCTGGTTTGGCGAATTTGTCATCCTCAATCGGAACGTTTTGTTGCATCTGTTCGATCTGAATTGTGAAACGGCCGCTGGGACGGGCAACGGTCCAGCGAAACGGCGTTTTTAGACCGCCGTCCTCGCGATAGTCTTCATAGTCGATTTGTGTGGGATTGCGGCCGAGCGGCGTTTCCACAGAACGCAGCACGCGCACCAGTCGCCCCGACTCCTGGTCAAAATAGAGTTGCGCGGGCGGGCGGGCGTCCCGTATTCCCAAGACAACGTAAGCTTGGTGGCCATTGAGTTGTTCTTTCTGCTGCACACGGAACTCTTTGAAAATCAGCTTTAGTCTGTTAGGAAAAAATAGTTCCGCGTCCGTTCTGGCAGCATCCACTTCTGAGGGACTCATATCGTGAACCGCGCGGCTGGGCGTGCTCAGCCAGCCTTCATCGCCGTTAACGCCTGTGACGCTGTCACCGCCAGGAAAACGTACCGTGGTCAGTCGCTTAGCCGGGGCTTTGGCCAGGACTTCCACAGGAAAATGTTCGGAGCCGACCGTTAATGTCCCCTTCTGGATGCGAGTTGAAACTCTCTTCGCGGCCTCAGCACCGCCGACTGCCTGGAGATAGTCTCCGATAATCTGATCCCCGCTCGGCAGGTCGGCGGTACTCGGCTCTTCGTGGGAGATCTTTTCCTCAGCAACTACCTGGCCCTCTTCCTGGCTGATGATTGGTGTTATCACCGGTTTGTGCGCACCCCGGTGACACGCGTAGCAGGTCACTTCCTGACGACCATCAAAGTTGTCTTTATTGATAGCGAACATCATTCGCATCATCTTGCGCGCTGTCTGCTTAGTTTCCTTGTCATCCTTTTCAAATGCATTTTCCAGGTGGCAGAAATCGCATTGCGCTCCCAAGGAGGCCGTGATGAATTGCATGGCGGGAATGAGTTGGTCGGCTGGGACTCCTTTAAGTACTTGAATGTTCTTGTAAACCTGCTCCGTCGTCTTCGGGGAAGGAATGGGCGTCAAAGGTTGCGCAGATTGCGCCCCGCAGATTGCACTCAACCCAAGCACGGTCACGGCTACGTAGCTGGTCAGCAACATTCTGTTTGCTCCCAGTGTCATTTTATCCTCCGGTAGGGACCATTCAGTTCTGGGTAGGTATGCTCTGCAGTTCCGCTTCTTTCGGCAGATCATGCACCGGGCGGTAGCCGCGAACTGCAAAGTATAGTACGTAGACGTGGCAGATGAATGGAACCAGAAAGGCGTAACGGATATTACTCATATCCGAAATGTAGCCCATCGTGGCTGGGAAAATAGCCCCGCCAATAATGGACATCACTAATAAAGAGGAGCCGAGCTTGGTGTGTGGGCCGAGGTGCTTGATACTCAGAGCGAAAATGGTGGGAAACATGATCGAATGAAAGAATCCAACCAGAACAATCGCCCAAACCGGAGCCACTCCAGTTCCGATGAGTACGATCGTCAGGCAGGTCAAGGACGCGACTCCGAACAAGGAGAGCAAGCGAGGCGCCGGGATATGCTTCATCACGGCTGATCCGGCGAACCTGCCGATCATGAATCCCAGCAAATGTAGCTTTAGATAATTTGCGGCATGTTTTTCCGGCAGCCCCGGCATATTGAATTGAGCAAAGCGGATCACAAAGCTCGCCACCCCGACTTGCGCACCCACATAAAAGAACTGTGCCAGAACGCCTTTCAGCAGATGTTTGTACGGCCAGAGTCCGCGCAGACCCGCGGTCGGCACAGAGACCTCTTCGTCTCCGTCTTCTTCCGCGATCTCAGGCAGGTTGGAAAAGAAGATGAGTACAGCTACGGCAAGAAAGAGGCCCGTGATCACCAGATACGGCACCTTCACCGTGCTGGCCTCTGCGACTTGGTAAGCCTGAAGTTGAGCAGGACTCATCGCAGACAGCTGCGTGCGAGAGTACTCCACGCCCGACAGGATGAAGGCGGCGCCCATGATCGGGGTTATGACCGCTCCAACCGAGTTGAATGATTGCGCCAGGTTGAGGCGGCGTTCTGAACTCTCCGGTGGTCCCAAGATCGTCACATAAGGGTTGGCTGCGACCTCCAAGACGCCCTGGCCGCAGGCCATCACAAACAGGGCGAACAGGAAAAACGCGTAAACCCTCACAGAAGCCGCTGGGATAAACAAGAAAGCGCCCGCAGCACACATCAGCAATCCCACCAGGATTCCTCGTTTGTACCCGATTTTTTCCATCAGCCAGCCCGCCGGCAAAGCCGCCAGGAAATAACCTCCAAAAAATGCCGTTTGGATCAAGGACGACCGGAAGTCGGAAAGATGAAACGCCTTCTTCAGGTGAGGAATCAGGATATCGTTCAGATTGACGCCGAATGCCCAGAGAAAAAACAGACTGGTGACTAGGATCAGTGGCACAGCATAGCGGCGCTCCGTAATGGGCACGGACGGTTTCGTCATGTCTCTCCTGTTACGTCAACGCGCGGTCCAGATGCACATAACCACCATCCACGAATAAGTGCTGTCCTGTGATATGCCCAGCCTTCGAAGAGATTAGGAAAACAACCATGGCCGCAATCTCGTCGGGCATGGTCATCCGTTGTGCAAGTGGAATTTTGGCGACAACGCGTTTGAGCTGTTGTTCGGGATCCGGAAAAGTGTCGAGCCATTGTTGATAGAGGGGCGTCATCACTTCGGCAGGGATGACTGCGTTCACGCGGATTCCGTAGGGAAGCAGTTCCGCTGCCCATTCGCGGGTTAGGCCCAGGATCGCGCCTTTGGACGCCACGTATCCGGAGGTTCCGCCTTGGCCGGTGATCGCAGTTTTTGAACTGATGTTGACGATCGAACCGGATGTGCGCTTTAAATGTGGAAGGGCATAGTGAGCCATGTTGTAGTAGTGGAGCAGATTGCGTTCCAACGAACGTACAAATTCCTCGGGATCACCCTTTTCGAGCCCCACCTTGTCATTGATTCCTGCGTTGTTCACCAGCGCATCGATCCGGCCACATGCCGCGACCGTTTGCGCCACCGCCGCCCGGCAGTTTTCAGGTGACGACAGATCCAGGGAAATCAGATGGGCGGCGAGACCCTGATCACCGAGCTCACCCTGAAATTGCCGACACGCGGTAGCGTCTCGGTCCACGCCAGTAGCGATGGCGCCTTCCTGCGCGAGGCTCTTCGTGATGGCCGCGCCGATCCCCTTTGCGCCACCGGTTACCAGGACAACCTTATCTCTTAGTTGCAGATCCATGAATTCGCGGCGCTAAGTTCTGCACCCGGTTCTTCTCCTTGCGCGGCGATCGACCCCTATCCTCGCAGATTCAAGAACCCTCCGTCGATCGGGTAGTTGGTTCCCGTAATAAAGGAAGCCTCTTCCGAGCACAGGAACATGGCTAGGTCCGCTATTTCCTCGGGCTTGGCCATCCTTCCAATAGGCTGCGACTTCTCCAATTTTTCGAACATTTCCTGCTCCTTACCCGGATAATTACGACGTAGGAAGCCATCTACGAAGGGCGTGTGGACTCTCGCCGGAGAAATGCAATTGCAACGAATCTTGTGGGCCAGGTAATCCTTTGCCACCGAGTAGGTCATGGCAACCACTGCACCCTTGCTCATGGAGTAAGCAAACCGATCGGCGAGACCCGAAGTTCCCGCAATGGACGCCATGTTCAAGACGATGCCTCCTCCATTCGCCTTCATGTGGGGAACTGCGGCCTGCATGCAGTTGTACATGCCCTTTACGTTTACGCAAAAGACCCTGTCAAAATCTGGCTCGGTAGTTCCTTCCAGGTTGCCGACATGCGAGATTCCGGCGTTGTTGACCAGAATCTGTACTCGCCCCTCCTGAAGCACTTTGTGGAATGCGACTCTTACGCTCTCTGGTTGGGCAACGTCGCAGCCGTAGGCCTTCGCGTTACCGCCGGCGGCCACGATCTCGCTTGCCACCGTCGCGGCTGCATTTTCATCGATGTCGAGCACGCAGACGCATGCTCCGCTGCTGGCAAATCTTTGTGCAACTGCACGTCCGATGCCGCTGGCACCGCCGGTAACCACCGCCAGCTTGCCATCCAGGCGGAAAGAGTTGGAATGACCTGTCAGAAGATGCCTCCCTCTTTTTACGTGTGTACCCTTGCGGTCACAGAAACCTATTTGGACTGCTCTTTTCGAATACGTTCGAGCATAGCCAAAGCATTTTGTGCATCGGCATCGTCCGGTGCCAACGCGAGCGCAGTGTGCAATTCCTTCTCCGCCTCTCCGATGTTGCCCGTTCGCCCGTAAAATAATGCAAGATTCTTGTGCAAATGCTCACTCTGCGAGCAAGTCCCGCAGAGTTGGATCGCCTCGTTCATCTGCTCAATTGCCTGCGGCCAATTCTTCGCATTGGCCGCTTCCAGAGCAAAGTTCCCCAGTTCAGAAACCCGATCAGTGATCCGCTGATTTCGTTGCAGGGCTTCGAAACGGTCTTGATATTGTTTTGCCTCGGGATCGTGCATCTTGGCCAACGATCTAGCCAGGTTGTAGAGCGCCTGGGAGTGATTCGGATCGCCCTGAACCGCTGCTTTCCAGTGCCCAATGGCGCCCGGAGTGTTGCCCGACCGCTCCAGGTTTTGACCTAGAAGATATTGCGCGTCTGCATTGCCGGGTTGAAGATCCACCACTTTTTGCAAGAGTTCAGTGGAACGCTCCAGTTCGTTTTCCTGCTTTGCAGTCAACGCAAGGAAATAGAGCGCGCCCGCCGAATCGGGCTGTAAGCGGATCGCCGTTTCGAGTTCCCGGCCTGCATCCTCATATTTGCCGGTTTCGAAGAAAAAGCGCCCGAGATTGTAATGGACTGCCGAAAGATTGGGATCGAGGCGCGCCGCTTCGGAAAACTCTTTGAACCCGCCTGGGCGGTCGAATTGATCGACCAACGCGATACCCAGGTTCAAATGCGCCTCGGCCGAGCCGGGTTCGAGAGCCACTGCCTGCTGGAAGTTCTTCACAGCCTCGGGGCCATGCCCCGTCTTAGCCTGGAGCATGCCCAACGCCGCGTATGCACCCGCGTAACTAGAATCCACCTGGATTGCAGTCAGGAATTGGCGCTCAGCTTCGGGAGACGCTCCCTGCTGTGCCATCAGCAAGCCCAGATTGACATAGGCCCTGGCATACTTGGGATCGTTCTGCGTCGCCTGTTGAAACAGCGATGCGGCCTCTGCATGCTTGCCTTGCTGGCTATAAAGAACGCCGAGGTTGCTTTCTGCTTCGGCGAACTTCGGGTCGATTGCCAATGCCTTCTTGAAGCGTTGCTCAGCCTCCACGTATTGGCCACCTTGCAGGGCGAGCAATCCCAGTTGATTGTGGACGACCGCAAGATTGGGGTCTAACTCGACAGCTCTCTCCAGTTCCTTTTGCTCGGACGGGATGTCTCCCAGCCTGTCCAGCGCCAGCGAGAGGTTGTAATGAAGTTTGCCAACGCTGGGCTTGAGCTGCACAGCCTTTCGATAGTTTTCTGCGGCGGCTTTTGGGTTTCCCGCTGAGAGGAATCGGTTGCCTTCGGCGTTGAACCTTGCAATGGCGGCTTCTTTATCCCCCTCCGACTTCAGGGCGGTGAATCGGGCTCTTTCGCCGCGAGCTCGCTCTGTTTCCCCTGCTTTTTCCAGCAGTAACGCAAGCTGATGATGAGTCTCGGCATCAGACGGCCTGATCCGTTCCGCAGCTTGCAACTGCTGAATCGCTTCGCTTGTTTTTCCCGACCTTGCCAACTGCACGCCGAGTTGGAAGCGGACGTTCGCGTCTTTTGGGGCCAGGCTGGCAGCGCGTTCTAACGCGTCAATCGCCGCACCGCTCTTTCCAACTCCTTCGTACACCGAGGCCAGGGCATAGAAACCTTGAGCGTCTCTTGGTTTTCGCCGTGTGTACTCCAGGATGACAGGAGCCGCCTCGGAATACTTCTGCAGCGAGAGCAATACCTGCCCCAGCGCCAGTCGGCCAATATCCATGCCAGCCTCCAGTCGCAGCGCTTCCTGGAACTCCGCGACTGCAGCCTGTTTCTGTTCGGGCCGGTCTTGTTTCGCATACAGCATCCCCAGGTTGAAGTGGGCATCGGCAGAATCAGGTCGAGCCGCGACGACGTTCTTCAGCGTCGCCAAAGCTTTCTCCCCCTCCCCACCTTCGGCATAGGCGGCACCCAGCGCGGTCTCGAGCGATGCAGCCTGATCTGCCGCCGGTGCCTGCTTCGTGGCGTCCTGCAGGACCACTACTGCGGACTGCGGCCTGCCTTCGGCGATCAAGACTTCGCTTAGTTTGAGCGATGCAGGCGCGAATTTCGGATCAACCTTGAGCACCGAACGTAATTCATCCTCCGCCTTACTCAGCTTCTTCTCGCTTTCCAATAGAGTTCCCAGGGCGAAATGGGCGCTGACCGAGTCCGGTTTCTGTTGGATTGCTGTTTGTAGCTCCCTGACAGCCAGGGTTCGATCCCCTTTTCTAAGGAGCGCAAGGGCAAGGTTGTAGTGAACTTCCCAGTTCTGGTTTTCCAGCTTGAGAGCAGTTTCAAAGGTCGGGATGGCGCACGACACGCGGTCCGCTTGAGCGTAGAGAACGCCCAGCGTGTTGTATGCGCCAGCCGTCGGGTGGTCGTGAATGCTCTCCAACAGCGCGGCGATCTTCTCGGACGAGCGGCTCTGCAAGCATTGTGTCGGCAGAGATGAAGAACCTACGCCACCGATGGGCCGGGCCGACGGAGGACCTTGCGCAACGAGAAGTGCTGTACCCGTCAGGGTCACAAAGCTACCCAGCCTCAAAACAAAAGTGGTCCCCCGCCGATTACCTATCTTCTCAGCCCCGCACATACACGACTGCCCCCTCACATTTCGCTTGGGGAGCGGCACATCACGGATTCGATCCGGCTCTCACCGCTACTTACCCGCGGACATATGGGCAAGCCGATCTCCCGCAAGAGATTAGCACCTGTGGGTGTGTCCCATCCCGGTCAGAGTGAAAGATACCTATATTCAATCGCGTTCAGCAACAGAACGTAAGCGGGCGCTGTCTTTCCTGGTGCGTCAGACAGCGTCCGCTTGTTTCCTTCACCCGCAAGCCCGCTCAGCAACGCATTACGGTGCTGCGTTTGGTCAAAAGTAAAGCTTCAGAGCAAACTGTAACTGTCGCGCCGTATTCGCGGTACTCGTGACAGCTCCGAAATTAGGAGCATCGTGGTTCGTCACCGGAACTGCCCACACCGGGGTGTTCGTGGCATTAAACATCTCAAAGCGAAATTCCAGACGCACTAGCTCTTTGATCGGGAACTGTCGGAAGATCGAGAGATCCAGACCCTTCGACCAGTCCGAACGAAGTGAGTCGCGCCCCAGGGTACCAAACGTGTATTGCGCTGGTAATTGGAATGCCGCAGTGTTAATCCACTCAGTTGGCGTCTTCGTGGCAGGATATGGGCTGCCCGTAAGATTGAGGCGCTCGTAACCGTAACCATTCCCGTAGTTGTAGTTGCCGGTGTTCGCAATATCCTTGCTGGTGCCAACGTCGAACGGAGTTCCCGAGCTCAACGACAGAACCCCGTTCAAGTTCCAGTTTCCGACCACGGCATTCACAAGGCTATTACTTGACGACAGCTTCTGGCCTTTGCCGAACGGAAGTGTGTAGACCCATGCGGCCGAAAAGATATGGGGGAGGTCGGTCGCGGAAGGTCCCCTGTCCGCCTGGAGATTATAGGGATTCTGGATGGAACACCCTTCGACTCCGTACCAACCCGAGCAGCCAAGGTCCAAACTCTTGGACCAGGTGTAGGAGATCAGGTAGGTCAAGCCGTGCCCCGAGCTCCCATGCATAGAGACTTGCAGAGCGTCATAGTCACTCTGGCCAACGCTGCGGTCGTAGGCGGTGGCACCAATGTAGTTGAACGGAGCACCGCAGTTGATGGCGGAAGCGCCGCAGTTGGTGGGAGTCGGGCCCGGTTGAATGCGGACGTTATAGGCGCCGCCTACGTCGAGTTTACGTCCCCTCGAGCCCACGTAGTTTACGGTGAGCACTGACTTTGAAGTGACTTGCTGTTGAACGCCGAAATTCCACTGATCCGCATAGGGCCGCTTCAAGTATGGGTCGGCAAACCAAGTGGACTGTGTGAACGGAGTTGGCGGGGTAACTGGCTGAGTCGTACCCAGGTGGAGCGGGTCTTCCGCTGTCGCGGTCGGGGGACCACTAGCTACCGGGTTCAGGTTGCTGGCTCCGAGTTGGTCCAAGCTGGGCCATGTTCCTTCAAAATTCTGGGCTGTCTGCGTGATGGCCGCCCAGTTGTCGTAGAAGCGTCCGTAGCCGCCTCGCAGAACCGTGTTCGGAAATATCTGGTAAGCCACCCCAATGCGAGGTTGCCAGTTGCTGAAATCGTTGTGGTAAATTGCCCCCCCACTCAGCGGCGTTACCACCACGTTAGCCGGAAGCGTTCCTCCCGGGATACACGGTGCGACGCCACACGGTGGTGCGTTTCGCGCCAGGACGTAGGTTCCGTTGCTGAAATCCATGTCGCCCACGAAGTTGTTGGCGTGAGCCGCATCTCCGTAGATCGGCATCAGCGTAACGTCATAGCGCAGACCCAGATTGACACTCAGCTTGTGCGTGATTTTCCACTGATCCATACCGTAAAAACCGTCAACCCACCCACCGTGCTCGGTCTCGATCACATTTCGGCGTTGTGCCTCATTCGGATCCCCGAGGAGAAATGAAGCCAACGCATTTCCACCGAGGCCTGCCAAGTTCGCGGTGTTCCCAGCGGTGAATAGGTCGCTGGAATTCAAGTACAGCGCATTCGAGTTGTTGCTGGCGAAATCGGATCCGAATCGAAGGGTGTGGTGTCCGATGTTTTTCGTGAACTCACCTCCCGCTTCCCAGATGTCCGAGACTTTCGTGTCGTCGATCTGGGCGGCGCCGTGAGCGCTGGGGTTGGAATTCCCAATATAGCCTTGAATCACCACCTCGGGAATCATGGAAACGCCGCCGCGGAAATTTCCCGCAAAGTTCTGCGCGAACAGTTGAGTTCCGAGGCTGTTCGGGACACCCGGGTTACTGGAACCTTGGTCGATATTCACATTGGTACGCCCGAAGTGAGCTTCCAAGAGTGAATTGCTGGCGAACGAATGGATGTAGCTCACCGCGAGGTTATACCCGCTTGTAGTCTGATCGTGCAGCAAACCCTGGAACCCGCCAGAACCGGTCACCGGCTGGCGAAACTTGGTAAACCGTCCCCAAACGTTGTCCCGCTCGCTGAAACGATGATCGAGTCTCGCATTTGCTTCATCCTGCCGGGTGATTACCTTGGTCGGATCCTGGGCGTTGAAGCTGGCGTTGCCCGTGAGGTTGGGTGAGGGGAATATTTTTTGCGCATACGTCACCATGTTTTGATTAATCATGGTGCCCGGAATCTTGTTGCAAGGTGTTCCTGCTGCCTGAATGTTGCCCGGCGCGGGCAGGGGGTTGCCCGAACTATCACACATGAAAGCCTGACCGCTGGGGTCGTACGGGTTGTAAATCTGCCCAGAGCCGACGGTGCTGGTCAGGTCTCCACCAAGTTCCGTGGCGGTGGGTGTGTTGTACTGACTGTTCGCCGCCGTGTGGTTGCGGAAGCCCTCGTAGCTTAGGTAAAAGAATGTTTTCTTTTGTCCGTGGTCACCCGGCACCCAAAGCGGGCCGCCAAAAGCAGCGCCAAATTGATTCTGCTGGAACGGAGTCACCGCACTGAGGAACGGGTTCCTAGCGTCAAAAGCCGTGTTGCGAATAAACTCCCACGCCGCTCCGTGGTACTTAGCCGTCCCGGACTTCGTGACCACGTTGACCACACCGCCCAGCACGCCGCCGAACGAGGCGTCGTCATTGTGCGACTGCACCTTGAACTCTTCGATGTCATCCACGATGGGTGGCACGGCATAGGTGCTTCCGAACGAGCCCTGGTTATTCACACCATCCAGCAAGTAGAGGTTGCTGCGGTTTGACTGGCCGTTGATTGCTGGATAGGAGAATGTGCCAACGGGATTCGACCAGACCCCGCCGCTGGTGGCGGAGTTCTGCGACACATTAACGGTGCTCACACCGGGAGTGAGGTTGAGCATCTGGGTAAAATTCCGTCCATTCAAGGGCAAGTCGTTGACCTGCGACTTGACGATGGCCTCGCCCAGTTCCGAAGTAGATGTCTCCAGAGCGGCAGCCGTCGCCTGTACCTCGACCGTCTCCTGCATCGAACCCGCGCTGAGCGCCAGGTCAACGGTGGCCGTTTGATTGACATTCAGACTGAGGTTGGTCACTTCCGTGCGAAAGCCGGTCTTGGTGACTTTCACGGAGTACTCACCGGGATGGATCTGTGAGATCACGTACGCGCCCACACTGTTCGTGGTGGTGGTTTGGTCCAGGTTGGTTGCGTTGGCGTGCAGCACAACCGTTGCGTCAGGAATTACCGCCCCGGTTGAATCGCGCACCGTGCCGTTGATCGTTGCCGTTGCTTGTGCGTTAGCTCTCGGGGGAGAGGCAAGGCCAGCAAACACAACCAAGAATACGAACCACAGGTTCACAGTCGTCGGGCATTTCCCACGTGTCATCGTTAATCCTCCTCGCGACGAGGCAATCTCGATCCAGTTGCCGGCGTCGCGCTTGCACAATCTTGAATTTGTGTAAATCCTCACTATCGCTCCCAACTGAACCCTTCGGTGACTGTGATCACACAGGTCAGTGATCCTAATCACACCTGCATACTACTGTTTTCGTACTAGAGTCAAGCAAAAAGTTTCATAAAATTGAATCTCGTTTCAATAGGTGATATATTGTTCCGCAATGCTGTGGCGCGGACAAGGAATGTTCCAACTATTGAAACACCATCTCAAAGCAGACGCACCCGATCTGGCACTTCAATTTGGAACGGCTAGTGAGGTTTGAAATGCCCAAGGTAAGAAAGTCCGCGGCTGCACCGGTGGGAGTCATTTCCAAAGTATTGCGGATTCTGGAGGCCATCCAGGGGGCTCCTTCGGGATTGGGTCTCAAGACGATTTCTGATCTGACCGGTGTCAACAAGAGCACAGCCCATCGCTTTTTAAAACATCTGGAGCGAGAGAATTACCTGATTAGCACAGAAGACGGAGCGTACTTGATTGGCCCGCGGTTCTGGCAAATGACCGCACATGTCAACCATCGCGCGACCCTGCAAGCGGTAGCCCGACCCATTCTGTGGGACCTGTGGAAAGCAACGCAGGAGACGGTCAATCTGGCGGTATTGGATCAGGAGACGGTGCTTTATGGCGACGTGATTGAGAGTCCACACGAGTTTCGACTGGCGTCACGGGTGGGCACTCGGCGTCCGCTTCACGCGACCGCATTAGGCAAGGCGCTGACCGCCTTTCTACCCGAGGAACAGAAACAGAATATTTTGAAAACCATCACCTTCCAGGCGTCGACCCCGAAAACCATCATGAATCTGGTGCAGTTTCGCCAGGAACTGGAGAAAATTCACCAGCAAGGTTATGCCGTGGACAACGAAGAGGCAGTAACGGGCGCGCGCTGCGTAAGCGCCCCGATCCTCGATGCTGAAGGCCTGCCCATAGCTGCGATCAGTGTTTCCGGCCCTGTGACCCGAGTCACCGCCAATCAAGTTCCCGCGCTCGCCGGAGCGGTCACTTCCGCTGCTTGCGCCATTTCAGTTGAACTGGGATTTTCTCCGCGCAACGCGGAATCGGCCAGCCTTCAACTCCCGGACAAGGTCAGCCCAGTGCGTAGTTAGTCGGAACTTACGGGCTGTGCGGGCGCGCACTTTTTTGAGAGATCCCGGATGACGGTGTCCTGCGGAAATTTCTCCACTCCCTTGGCGACGACTTCGCAAGCCTCCTGGTTTCGGTTCGCCGAGAAGTTGACTGTCGCACTGAGGCGATAAAATTCGGCATAGTAGGGAATCAATTGCATTCCTTGCTGCAAGATCTTCAGAGCGTCAGATTGGCGGTTGGCCGCAGCCAGCAACTCTGCNNTCTGCATAGCCCAGTCCGCCAGCGCTTCCAGCACAAGAACATTTCCCCCCTGAGAGCTCTCCAGTTGCTTTGCCACTGCCCAGTAGCGCTCCCGGTATTCCGGATGGCTGAGCATGACTTGGCCATAAGCCTGTAACAGTGTCAACGGCGGCGGTGCGCCGTGCTTTGCCGGATTGGCGCTGAGATGAACCAGGTCGGGAAGCTGCGGGGTTGCCATGTGGAACGCCACATCGGGGAACGGTTCTTCGGCTTCTGCAACGATGCGATGGTTGGTGAGAACGGAATGGGAGATCACCGTCACATCGCGCTTCGGCATGTGGCAACCTGCACAGTCGTCGGGCGGAGTCTTGTGTTGGCGCAATGAAAGGGGAACCGCGCAACTTTTTTCCGTGTGACATGCCAAGCATTTCTCGCGAAAGTAGGCCGGTGCCTCCTGCGGGGACGGTTCTACGTGCGGATCATGGCAGCTGATGCAGCCGAGCCGCCCGCTGCTGTTGCNNATAGCACTTGCTGAGACGCATGGACAAGTAATGCTCCAACAGGTCATCTTTGGGCACGGACTCGCGGCTGAATGGGACCAGGAAAATACTCAGCGTATCGTCCAGTTCGACACCCGGGCGGAAGTCGCGGTATGTCTTCCCCGCTTGTAGCACTCGCGCATCGCCGGTTTGGTGGCAGGACATGCAGATGTTGTCTGCGAGCCACGGCGAGAGCTTGGCGGGATTTGCAATCGAGCCGAGCGGCGATCCCACNNCCCGGACCGTGGCAGTTCTCGCAACCGATGGCGAGTTCTGTAAACGGCGGTTCTCGAAAACGGCCGTTTCCATCCAGGACCGGACGAGGTTGCCCGCTATGGCACACAATACAACCGGGAAGGATTGGGCGGCTGAAACCGTAATCGCCGAATTCGTAGCCTGGAGAGAGTGCCCAGCGGTGTGGTTTCGCATAGAACGAAAGCGGCGCTTCGAAGAGGTAGTCATCCTGCTTCACGATGCCGCCACTGCCATTCGCGCCCGAACCAATGATCCATTCCAGCTTGCGTGTTTCGCGAAAAGCATCTTTGCCGACGCCTGTAGTCTCGTACTCGCTCTGGTAAAGATTGCCGTCGCGGGCATAGATTTCGAAATGGCGATTGAGCCTAGGATCAAAGATGTTGGCCGATGTCGGTATCCTCTCGAGAAGTGCAGGCGTGATCTCCAGCATCGAGCGGCCCATGTCGGTGCGCGAGAAAGACTCGTAGATGCTCGGGTGACATTTGGAGCAGACTCTGGAGCCAACATAACCCGTATTTGCGGGGGAACTCTGATCTGCCGACGCAGTTGTTCCCAGCGATTTGTTCTGGAAGCTAAAGCAGGTCAAAAGGAGCAGAGCTCCTGCGATCGAAGCGAAGCCGCTTGCGATGGCTGGCAACGGCCTTCCTCCGGTGCAAGTCGGAGTCTTCATCCCCGAGGCCTTGGCTTCCATGCCTGAAGCTCCTGCTTGACCCATCCAGCGTTCTTTTCAGAGTGGCACAACAAACAGGCATTTGGGCTTTCCTCTTGTCCAAATCGCTGTGTCATGTCGCCATTGGGGATATCGTCAATCTGGTGAGTACGCGCGCGAAAAAGAACAGCATCCATGATGCGGGGCATGTGACAAGAAACGCACCGGCCGCCTTCCGAGTCGACACGATGATGCGTATGGGCGGCGAGAGAGGCGCTGTTCTGAAATTGTGAATGGCAGGTCGTGCACATCAAGTCTGGCTGGCCACGGAACTTCAGAGAAGTCAAGTTAGAGGCCGCATCGTGACCATGCGGCTCGTGGCAGGATCCGCAGCTCACCTGTCCCTTCTTAAAGCACTGAGACCTCTGCAACGCTTCCACGATGAACGTGGTCTGACGGAAGCGCCCGTCCTTGTAAAACCCGATCCGCGAAAACTCGCCGAAAGGAATGCTGGGATTGTTCAGGAAAAACTCACTAGAGCGCGAATAGTTCAATTCACCATGGGGGCCGGAGGCACGGATCGCGGACTGCATGTGACATTGCGAGCAGACGCGAACGAAATCGCGGTTACCAGCATCGTGGAAATTTACCGGCGGGTCAATGGCTCGCTTCGGATAAGGCTCGTTCGCGGTCATGTCCGCAACATGCTGCGCCGAAGGACCGTGACACATCTCACAGTCAATGCCTGGCTCTCTATACTCCACATTGTTCACATCGAAGCCGCCGCCTTTTACATTTCTCAATTGGCTGGTGTGGCAGACGGCGCAGATGGCTTGATAGCTGGTGGCAGCGCTGAGTTTCTCCCACGAACGCAAATCGGCGCGTTCACTCGCGGCACCATCGATGATCCTCCAGTAATTAATCCACCGTTTTTGCAGGGCGTTGTACTGGATTGGAAAGACATGAATTTCGCCGTTGGGTAGCTTGGTGGCATAGGCCTGCTGGAACTTTGACCCGATTGTGTAGTCCACGGGATACGTGTGCAATTTGCCGTCGGATTGCTGAATGTCGAAATAGTGTCGACCATCACGCATCACCATCCGGGCAAACAACGTTCCCTTCCGGCCGTTTGCAAATTCTACTTTTCCCTCGCGGTATGCGGCTTCATCTCCCAGGTAGAACTCGTTCTTGTTTTGAAAATCGCCGATGACATTTTGCGGAGCATACGAACGAAGCATCTTTGACATCCCGGTTTGGGACCACTGGCGGTAAACGCTGGAATGGCACCCGCGACACGAATCCGACCCCGCGTAATCGGACAGTGTCTGAACCGATGGGCTTCCAACCGCAGCGACTCGATTGTTTGACGAGGCACTGTCTTGACGTTCTGCTTGCTGCACAAAGCTTTCGAAAGTGTCGCGGGAATCCAGGGGTAGCATTTTGTAAATGCTGTGTAAGTTTTCGAGGGCCTTGGATGCCAAACTGCCGTTCGCTCGATAAATCTTGGCGAAACTTCCGGCCGCGGGTTGCAGCTCTCCAGAGGCGAGCTGAGCTAATCCGAACAGATAAGTAATTTCAAGGTCGGAAGGATTTAACATCTGCGCTTCCGCCAGCGAGGCCATGCAATCCTTCAGCACCGCATCGCGTTTTTCTCCTTTCGAAAGTGCCAGTGCTTTTTCTAGTAGAGCTCGGCCTTGGGCAAAGTTAGCCGTGGCTTTCAATTTGCTCTTGAGCTCTGGCCAACCCTCCGGCGCCACCGTTGCGGGAGCAGAAAACCGGTCGAGATACTCGATTGCATCCCGGGCGTCAGAAATTGCTGCGTCGTTCAAATGTCTTTGCGCTTCCACATCGGCCACGGACACGAGAAGCGACGGATTCTCTGGCAATAGGGTCAGCGACTCCCTGGCATTGTTCAGGCCCGCACCGTAGTCCTCCAGTCCAAAGCTGGCGCGCGCCGCTACCTCGTAAGCTTGGAAGAGAAACGCGGATTGTGGAAATTGCGCTAGGAATGACTTGGCTTGTTGGAGCATCTGTGCGGGAGAGCCTTGCTTGAACAGCGCGAGAAAGGCTGCGCGTTCATCTGCATCGGAAATCTGATCGGCTACGGTCGAAGAACTGCGGTTCTGTGTCGTGATATTCGCATCGATGACCTGACCCGCGAGAGGTGCAAGAGGGCTAAAGAGCGCCGCGATTACCAGAAGCCGCCTGAACATTTCAGCGCACTGTAGCCTAAAACACGGTTCCTAGGCAACGGGCAAACCGTCCACCCGCCCGTCAAATGCAGCCTTTACAGGACCTTGATGGTGCAGTTGTCGATGAAATCCCAGTCCCAGTCGACCCCAATACCCGAAGCCTCAGGTGGACGAGCATAACCATGCGCATCGATATCGATGGCGCGTTTCATGCCAAAGTCCATGTACGAGATCGGGTAGAGCAGTTCCAGAAATTCGCAATTCGAGATGGCGGCACAGCAATGCAGATTCACAACCTCAAGGGGATGGTAGATCGTGGTGTGCAACTCACAGCGCACTCCGAAGGATTCCGCCAGGTGTGCAGTCTTCATAACCGGCGTGACCCCGCCCTTCCAGGAGACATCAGTTCGTACGATGTCGACGACGCCACCCGAGATGCACTCCGCGGTGGAGTAGTGCGAACCGGCGAGGACTTCGGTGCCACAGATGGGAATATCGAGCTTGGCGGTCAGTTTCCTCAAACCGTGGAAATTGACGTCAGAAAGTGGCTCCTCCAGCCAGTAAAA
>PLBX01000243.1 GCA_003135495.1 Acidobacteriaceae bacterium
TGACCGGTGATAAAGATGATGGGAATCCGGATGCCGGCGTCAGCCAACTCGCGCTGAAAATCCAGGCCGCTGACGCCGGGAAGTCTCACGTCCAGAACCAGGCAACTTGGTCCGTCCGTCCGCTTGCTGCGCAGGAACTCTTGCGCCGTCCCGAAGGTCTCGGAACGCAAGCCCACCGACTTGAGCATGCCTTGGATGGAGGCACGGACTAAGTCATCGTCATCGACGACGAAGACTATGGGCGCGGCTGCCGGGATCATTCACTGGCCTCAATTCTGCTGGGTAGGTTAAACCGCTCCGATAGGCAAACATGATAACGCAGTCGAACACTCGAGTGGCCTTCCAGCAGATCTTCGGCCCCGGAGGTTGGCCATCGCAGGGGTGTTGTCCAGGTCGGTGACGAAAATGCTCAGTTTCCGGATTAAGGTGGATTCGTCCACTTCAAGGACGCGGCCCCTGGTATTGCTGCTCAAGAGTTATTGGCACTGAAACAGTCCACATGCTGACACCGCTATCAGCCTGTCGACACTGGGCCGGTTTGCTTTCTTTCCCTAGCTAACGAGATGACCTTGAAAAGCCATGACTTAAGAGCAGCGCGAATATTTGGAGAACAGCATGCAATATCCGAAATGTCGTAGCTGCCGAAACTCACCGGCCAGAGTGGATTCCCTCAAAACTCCGTCGAGTCGGTGCAGGGACGGTGCTACGTCGAGAGTCGCAATGTTTGGTGATCATAGAATTCGAAAGGACGAAAAAATAATGGCGAACAAGAAAGAGAGAATGTGCGCACACATACCATGCCTGTGCTTTGTGCCTGATGGACAAGAATACTGCGGCGAAGCGTGTCGAGACGCGGGAAGCGAAGATGTGGAAATTGCGTGTCAATGTGATCACGCGGCATGTCCACTCACGATCCGACCGTTTGCGGCTTGGAGTGCTGACCTGCAGGGCTTATAACGCATATTTTGAAGAGCCAGCCAATACGCGGGTACAAAGAGTTCTGAAGTCACCGTTGTTTTGGTCGGTCACGCTCGTCAGTGCCAAGTGAGACTGGAAAGAATGGAATTGCGATGAGCGGTCAAAGAAAATACTCGCGGATCCTATTGGTCAGTGCGCAGATCTGGCTCGCAGCTTACGGCTCAGCCCAGACTGTCTCCGTGCCTGAGCCACCGCAGGTGCGAGCAAAGAATCATGTTGTGTCCCTTACGCTTGATGCCGTGAATGAAAACGGCCGGGATGCCTTCGCTTTCGAGGGAGAGACGGTGGCTCCGGTCATCCGCGCTTCCCCAGGTGACACTCTCAAAATCACGTACGTCAACAACCTGCCGGCGAAGTCCGCCGAAACCTGTGCGGTGAATCCCTGCATGAACATGACGAACTTGCATTTTCATGGGCTNNGGTTGAGATTCCGCGCGATCATCCGCCGGGCTTGTTCTGGTACCACACCCACCCCCATGGCGAGAGCCACCGCCAAGTGTCAGATGGTATGTCAGGAGCCATCGTCATCGAGGGAATGGAACGCTATGTCCCCGAAGTGCAGCGTCTTCGTGAGCGGGTGATCGTGGTGCGCGGCCGCTCCATTGAGCACGATCCAAAAGCAGAGGAACTCAGGAAATATGTTGAAATCCCGTCGACGACATGTGGGGGAGAAGCCGAGGCACCGGAAGAAATCTTTACCGTAAACGGAGCCCTTCGACCCCAAATCGAGATCGCGCCGAAAGAGCGACAGTTCTGGCGCGTGGTGAATGCCTCGGCGGACCGCTATTTGGACCTGCAGCTGGATGGAGGGTTATTTGAGATCGTGGCGCTGGACGGAATGCCACTTGCCTATCACGATCCTCAACACCCCACGAGGACGACCAATCACGTGCTACTAGCGCCGGCGGGACGGGTCGAAGCGATCGTCACCGGTCCAGCGCTGCGTACACATGCTGCACTGCGTACGTCTTGCGTAAATACGGGTCCGGCCGGGGACCCTAATCCAGGAATGGTGCTGGGGGATTTGGTTCAATCCGCTCCAGAGCGGCCCAGTCCAGATCAGCATAATGGTCTAGATCAGAGCAATAAAGATCCGCGTGCTGAACCAGAACATGCGGCCGCACCACGGCGACCGCTCTACAAGCCGATCAGCCTGGAACCGCTGAAGAAGCGCTCGCCGAGCTTTACTGTCATCTTCACCGAGGACCAGAACGGCTTCTACATCAATGGCAAAAATTTGCGATGGACGCAGGGCCGATGACGAGCGTTCGTGTGGGCGCTTATCAGCATTGGAGTATTGTGAATCGAACCGCCGAACTCCATCCTTTCCACATACACCAGGTCCACTTCCTGTCCTATGCAGAAAACGGTGTTCCACTCGCCCATCCTGCGTGGTTGGATACCGTGAATGTTCCGGTTGGCGGCACCGCGGATGTCATCCTGGACTTCACCGACCCGGTTATCAAAGGTATGGCGGTATTTCATTGTCATCTGCTGAATCACGAAGACAAGGGAATGATGGCCAAGATTCTCTTCAAGTAGATGGCAGACCAATTCTTCGTTGCAATTGGACAGACATGAACAACATAACCCGCAGATCGTTAATATCTCGCGCCGCGCTAGGCTTAACGACAATTGGCTTGTTCAGCGGCGCGCCTCACGACACGGAGGGCCAGCTTGTATGGAAAACTTCAGAGTGGAAACTCGCTGATTTCCAGAAACTCGTGAACGATCCCGCCCGGATCAAACAGTTGTACGACATCGTGCAGCTTGGCGACGAGAAATTCCTGAACAACATCAAGAATTCTTTCAATGGCCTGCGCTTCGGTTTCGGCATCCCGGAAAGGCAAATCAAGATCGCGGCCGCGCTGCACGGCCCCGCCAACATGCTCAATTACGACGACTACATCTGGGAGAAATACCAGATCGGCGAGTGGCTGAAGGTGACCGACCCTGCAACCGGGAAGCCTGCAGTGAAGAACCTCTTCTACAACAGCAAAATTGGCCTGAAACAAGAGTCTGTGGCCAAAAATCCGGACGATCAGGATTCCATCTATCAGGACACGAGCATGCAAGCCTGCAATCGAGGGGCGCCCAGTTTCTGAGTTGCCATACCGCCCTAGAAGAACAGGTGCGGGTCCTCATCTCTCGCAATAAGCTGTCGCAATCGCCGGAAGACATCGTGAAGGACATGCTTGCACACACCTTGCCAGGAGTCATCGTAGTAGCGTCCATGGTCGCCGCTATTGCACTTCTTCAGGCCGAAGGCCATTACACGTACATCACGGTTTAGCCGATACGGCGCGAGGTCACGACTCACCGACCCCGTTATCAAAAGTATGGCGGTATTTCATTGTCATCTGCTGAATCACGAAGACAAGGGAATGATGGCCAAGATTCTCTTCAGGTAGTATGTACAAAGTAGTATGCACACTCGCATGTTCATTCCGTAACGCGTCAAAATAGAAACCCGGGCCTTTGGGAGCGAAACTCCTGCATGGCATCCACCGACACAAGACT
>PLBX01000065.1 GCA_003135495.1 Acidobacteriaceae bacterium
GTCAGAGGTCAGAGGTCAGAGGTAGTTCTTTCGGCTCACAACAGTTCCTGAAATACAATCGGGCAAACCTTCGGGCCTGGCTGCGCTCGGCTTGAACGGGGCAGAGCCCGGTCACCCACACGTGCTGTTTCTTCTTTCTTTTTCCTTCTCGGATCACTGCGGCTTGATTGCTATTAGATCGGGAACACAGAGAGGTGCGCCTGTTCCCTGGCCGTTGCACATATTGGGATTATTGTTTTCGTTGATGTTGACGTACGGGACCTGCTGGAGATCGCCTTGGCTGATGGTATTGACGATGTGCACGGAAGCGGCGGTGCAGGTGATTCCATCGCTGGCATACTGGTCGCAGGCAGCGACATAGACCTGGCTTCCATCGGATGAGGCCGAGGCCGAAAGCGGATCAGGATTCCCGACCAGCGGGATGGATGTAGTGGTGCCGTTGGCTATGTTGAACATGAGCACGGCAGGAAGCTTGCTGCCTACAATGATCATCGCCGTGCCGTCGCCTACTACCTGCGCGTCTATCGGTGTGAATGCGCCTTGTCCCAGGTTCACTGACGTGTGGGAGTTGCCTACAAGTTGGACTGTTGGCGGGTTGCAAACAAATTTGCTGCGTTGCAGAGCGGTTTGGGTTACGCCAATCTCGAATGTGTCGACATTTGGCGGGTCGAGCGCCAGCAACTTTTCGGTGGTATTGCCTTGTGAATCGAGTTGCAGTACGGGCAAAGGGTACAGAGCGTACGGAGGATAATTTGGAAGGGGCGGCAGGGTGGGGTAAGTCGTTGTGAACGGAGTGCTAACAACGTCCGTTGTGGGCGTACCGCAAGTCGAATAACCAGAAATAGATGTTGCGGCTGGTGCCCCTGAAACATACGCGAAGCTGCCATCGGCCGAAAATTTAACGTCGGTTGCGGTCGTAGCGATGGGCACGGAACTCAGCGAATCCACGGTCGAGTAGACATACATGTTGCCGAGGTTGGTGAGAATGAAGAGTTTTAGCTGATCGGGAGAGAAAGCGGCAGCAGTGGCCGTTTCCCCGGTCGTCGACAGGATGAGATCGATCGGCGCGGTGCCGGAAGTTCCGGCATTGTAGATATAGACCTGGCTGGGAGTCGAAACAGTATCGGAGACAACCACCAGGTTGCCATCATTGGAGATGGTAAGCACCTTGCCGCATAACGAAGCGTTACAAGGTGTGCTGGCATTGGAAACCAGCGCCACGGCCGGAGCGGACGAGGTGATGTCGACATACATCAAGCCCTGGTCGCTGCCGAGGTACACGCGTGCCGCCGACAAGTGGTTAAACATCATCGAATTTGGAGTGCGAGGGACGCTGATGATGGAGCCGATCGGGTTGACTCCCGGAGCCACGGAAAACATGGCGCTGGTACAACCTACCTGGTTAACGCAGCCCGTTGTGGCAGCCCATGCGGAATAGGTAGGAGGAATTGCAGTCGAAGTAACGTCGACCGCGATCGCGCTATAACCCTTTTCACCATTCGGCAACAGCCCATCGCTGGCATAAATCGGGAGACCTGGCTGTACTCCGATATTGCAGCTTGGAGGAGTGCACGATGCGAAAAGCGTGGCGCCTCCGAGATTATTGCGTGTGGCAGCGCTATTGCTTAGCGAATTGCTGGTGGTGGTGCTAAAGGCGGCCACTTCAGGGTTGGTTGTGCTCCAGGTTAACGGCGGGCTGCTGAGGACATAACCCAGCGTGTCGACTACTGTAGCCGTGACGTTCACGGAGCCGCCATTGGTGAGCGTGATGGAATTCCCCGCTGGCCCTTGCCCCCCGATCTGGAGCCGGATGTATTGAACGAGACAGGTAGTAAAAGGATAAGGGACGCTGGTAGCGCCGCCTACGGTGGCGAAAAGTTGGGTAACGCCGGGAGACATGGCGGTGACCTGCACCTGGTTTGGCTGGAGCGTGTTGACGGTCGTGTCCGGGGTGAGAACGCCAGTATTGCTGTATGTCCAGCTCATCGGACCCACGGTGTTCGTGATATCGACATTATTGCTGTAGGCGATTCCTTGAAATTGCCAGGTTTGTCCTTGAGAAAAACAATCGAATTGGGGTGGGATGGCTTCAGCCTGCGTAATCTGAACGCTGTCAATGTGACGATGTACGTAGACTGTAGTCGGCGGGCTGCTGACTCCACTGATCACGGCGGTGACAATGGCGATACCTGGCGTGCCAGGATTGCATTGGGTGGATGTGGGATCCCAATTGCCGGCGCAGGCCGCTCCATTGCTAGCGATCGAGAGCGGCGCGGCAGAGTTGGGATTGCCGCTGGAAACCAGAAACTGAATTTGGCCGCCCAGCACCGTGCCTCCGTTAGCATTTTTTCCCGCAGCGCTGAAGACCTGAGTGCCTCCAGCATCGAGCGAGAGGTCGGGTCCCGGACTTATCGAGACGCTTTGCACGGTGCTGTTGCCAGGATTGGCGCTGTTCTTGCCAAGGCAGCCCGTGAGCGCGATGACTATAAAGACAGCAAATATAGTAAGAAAGCCGGAACAGCAACGATGCATGAACCCTCCTCGCGCCAGTTTCATAGACGCGAGCATTTTCTGGATGATCGGAAAACTGTCAGTGTAGAAGGTAAAGTGTAAGGTTTCAAGAACGCAGGTTTCAAAGTTTCCGACTTTCGCGGTTTCAAGGTCAAAGTCAAAGTGCGATGGAGCGCGCTCCTAGCGGCTTGAACGTAAATTTCCGCAAATATCAAAATCTCGAATGCAATGTTGAAACTTCAAACTTTTTAAAGTTTAGACATTTGCAACCTGGAACTCTGAAAGGTTGCAACCTTGCACTGATCACTTTTTTCTTCGATGCACGGTTGAGCGGTTGACGATGTGCAATGTAGTTGTTAATATCAAACAGTTCCGCGAGTTAGTCTGGCTTGCCTGTGTAACGGCAGTCTGTTGGATGCGCAACCTGCGCTGGCGACGGACTCCGATAAAATGTTGGCTGAGCTTTGAAGAAATACGTGCCCGGTTGAAAGTCAGACCGGGAACGCCCTCGCTGAAACATCCTGCGAAAACCATCGCGCCCGGGTTATGAAGTTTAAAACCGGGGTCACGCGAGGCTATGCAGGAGGAAGCAGCAGACGAAACGGAGCGCCTCCGACCTGAAGAAGGTATGGCGTGGCGTCACCGTCGTCGGCGATTTAGCTGAACAGGAAACTGGACGAATTCTCCTGGGCATTCGCGTCCGGGAGAGCATGGCTGGGCGGAGCATCCCATGCCAGACCGGAGACGGGGAAAGCCCTGTGTTCGCAGGGAACGTCGNNTTTTGCTAACGACTAATGACTACCGACTGACGACCGGCGACGAACGAGCGACTTTGAGGAGCTGCGAGAGTGCCTACTTTTAATCAGTTAGTAAAATTCGGGCGGGAGCGGACCAAATATAAGACGGCGAGTCCGGCTCTGCAATCGTGTCCGCAAAAGCGCGGTGTTTGCACGCGCGTATATACGCAGACTCCGAAAAAGCCGAACTCGGCTCTGCGCAAAGTGGCGCGCGTTCGCCTGACGAACGGAATCGAAGTCACGACTTACATCCCGGGCGTTGGCCACAACCTGCAGGAGCACTCGATTGTGCT
>PLBX01000423.1 GCA_003135495.1 Acidobacteriaceae bacterium
GAATTGCCGCAGGGGAGATAGATCATCGAGTATCCAGAACGAGCGGCCGTGGGTGGCCAGTACCAGGTCATCGTTCTTTACTACCAGGTCGTGAATTGGCGTGGTGGGCAGATTGAGCTGCAACGGACGCCAGTTTGCTGCTGCTCTCGGCGCGTACTGGCTGTTGGTGGCTGTAACCGCCTTTGGCCTTCATCTTTGGCCTAATGTTGGGTTGCACCTAGCGGCAACCATGACTTTCATGTGGGTAGTGTCTAGACTGCAAAATTGGTCTGAACACGTAAGTGCAGACCTGACGACTCTTGGAAAAGTAATTGGTAGCATGAAGGCTCCTCCGCTGTCCTCCCCGGTCACGCGGTGGGCACCACAATGGCTTGAATGTTTTGTCCGGCGACCATCTTTTGAAAGGCGGCTAAGTCGGTTTTCTGGAGCTCCGCCCAGTGGGCCAAGAAATCATCCGCCTGTTTTCTCAGTTTGTCGAACTCCCGATATTCCGCTTCGGTGGGAGCCGAATCCGTTCCGTCCCCAACGGTGCTAGCGAGGTAGGCCAGTTTGCTGTCTACTCTCTGGGGATAGCGCAGCGAGTCCTCGTTGGCCCGGATCTTCATTTGTGCCAGGTTGTCCCGCACCGCAAGCAGCTTCTGATCCAAGTCGGATGCTGCAGTCGAAAGCGCCTTGTTGTCAGGCAGGCGCTTCTGCAGCCCACTCACCTGCGCGCGGACGTCCTGGATCTGGTTGACCGCGTCGTAAACCCGGCTGAGCTGGTCACGAATCTGCAGGCGCAGCTCGAGTTGCTTTTGCAGATCGGCCTGAGCAACGTTGAGGCGCGGATCGGGTTTCACCTCGAGCGGCGCGCTCTGGCTCTTGCCGTCAACGGTCAGGCGCACCTGGTACTGGCCCGGCACGGCGAGCGGGCCGAGCCGCCCGTTGTTGTACTCCCAAAGATGATAGTCGGGGACCCGGGTGGCACCCTCGTACCGCATGTCCCACACAAAGCGGTTCAAGCCGGCTTCCGGCTTGATCTGCTTCTCCGGCTTCTTGTCGTCGGGATCGGGAGGCTCATCGAGTTCCTCCGTCTTGTTGCTGGAATACTTTCGGATGATGGTTCCGGCGGCATCCAGGATCTCGATGGTCGCCTCACCCTTCGGAACGTCCTTCAGGTAGTAGTAGATCACGGCGCCGGGCGGCGGGTTTTGCCCGACCATGACGGGCTTGGGCGGCTCCTCAGTGGCGTTCTGCATCCGGTAAGCGGTGGCCGGGGTATAAAGGTGGACCTCCTGCCGGGCGACCTCGTCGGTGAATTGCCGCAGGGGAGATAGATCATCGAGTATCCAGAACGAGCGGCCGTGGGTGGCCAGTACCAGGTCATCGTTCTTTACTACCAGGTCGTGAATTGGCGTGGTGGGCAGATTGAGCTGCAACGGACGCCAGTTTGCCCCATCGTTGAACGAGACGAACACGCCAGTTTCGGTACCGGCATAAAGCAGGCCGCGCTTCTTGGGATCTTCGCGAACCGCGCGAACGAAGGTGTTGTTTGGAATCCCGTTGTTGATGCGGGTCCAGGTCTTGCCGTAGTCGCTGGTCTTATAAATATAAGGAAGCAGCTCGTCCCATTGGTGACGATCGACGGCGACGTAGGCGGTTCCGGCATCGTGTGGGGAGGCATCGATCAGGCTGATACGGCTCCATTCCGGCATCTCTTTGGGAGTGACAGTGGTCCAGTTCTTGCCGCCGTCACGAGTAATCTGGATCAGCCCATCGTCGGTCCCTGCCCAGATCAGGCCTTTTGCGATCGGCGATTCGGCGACTGCAAAGATTGTGTCGTAGTACTCGACGCCCGTGTCATCAATGGTGATGGTTCCGCCGGAGGGCTGCTGCTTGCTTTTATCGTTGCGGGTCAAGTCGGGGCTGATGGCCTCCCAGTGCATGCCTCCGTCCGTGGTTTTGAACAGGCGCTCACCGCCGTGGTAAAGCGTGTTGGGATCGTGGGGAGAAATTACGATGGGAGCTGTCCACTGGAAGCGATGCTCCAGCGCGGCTGCTCCGGTGCCGTCCGAAATCTCTGGCTGAACCCCCACATACTTGAGCTGGCCGGTGCGCCTGTCGAAACGGGTGATCTTGCCCTCATAGTCGCCGGCATAAACGATGTTCGGGTCGGGAGGATAGGGAGCGAGGTCGCCGGCTTCGCCGCCGCCTGCGGCGTACCAGTCGGCGCGGCCGATGCTGCCATCGTCGCTACGACTGGCGATGGCAATGGTGCTGTTGTCCTGCTGCGCGCCGTAAACGTAGTAGGGCGTACGCGTGTCGGTGATGACGTGGTAGAACTGCGCCGTGGGCTGGTTGTCCTGGCGGGTCCAGGTCTTGCCACCGTCAACGCTCACCGTGACCCCGCCGTCGTTGGAGGCGATCATGCGGCGCGGGTTTTTGGGATCGATCCACAAGCCGTGATTGTCGCCATGTGGCATCTTTACCTTGTTAAAGGTGCGACCACCGTCCGTGGACCTGTAAAAGTCCACGTTGAGGACGTAGACTGTGTCCGGATCCTGCGGGTCGGCGATGATGTGCATGTAGTAGAAAGCGCGCTGCAGGAAGGCATGATCGTCGTTGACGAGTTGCCAGGTGTCGCCGTCGTCATCGGAACGGTAGACGCCGCCCTCCTGCGCTTCGATCAGCGCATAAACGCGGTCGGAGTTGGCAGCGACGGCCACACCGATCTTCCCGTAAGGTGGCTTCGGCAGACCGTGGTCCTGAAGTTGCTTCCACGTCGTGCCGCCATCATTGGAGCGGTAAAGGCCGCTGCCCGGCTCACCGCTGGTCAGGCTCCAGGCGGTGCGCCGCGCCGCCCACAGGGACGCATAAAGGATGTTGGCGCTATGAGGATCGAAGGCGATGTCGATTCCGCCGGTGTTCTCGTCCTTGTACAGGACTTTCTCCCAGGTCTTGCCACCATCGAGCGTGCGGAAAATGCCGCGTTCGGGGTTGGGGCCAAAGGGGTGGCCGAGCGCGGCGACAAACACCCGGTCCGCATTCTGGGGATCTACGATGACTTTGCCGATAGAGCGCGAATCGCGCAGGCCAACATTCTTCCAGGTCTTGCCGCCATCGAGGGTTTTGTAAACCCCGTCCCCGTGTGAGATGTCGCCGCGAATGCAGGCTTCGCCCGTGCCCACGTAGACAATGTTGGGGTCGGAGGGTGCGACCGCCAAGCTGCCGATGGAAGACACTGCTTGCTTGTCAAAGACCGAAGTCCAGGTTATGGCGCCGTCGGTGGACTTCCACACTCCGCCCCCGGTCGCGCCGAAATAGTAGGTGGTGGGGTCACCGGGGATGCCTGATGCAGTCAGAGACCGGCCACCGCGGAACGGTCCAATCACACGGTATTTCATTCCTTTGAAAAGAGTGTCTTCGCTCTTGGAAGGAGTCGGGGGCTCCTGGGTCGTGATGGATTGCTCGGCTGGCTTCCCGGCTCCTTCGGTCTTGCCCTTCTCCGCAAACGTGATGCTGGAGGCAAACAGGAGCAACACCACGACAAGCCACGCCGCGCGGAGGACCATCAGCCTTGTGCGATCCATTTGTTTCATCTCCGGGGAATGAAGTGGAATGTACCCTGTTAACGCGAATCTCCTTTTTGACATCAAAAACGGCACCCAGTATAAACCCATGTCGCCCGTTCGGTACCGGGAGCAGAGCGATCCGGCCCAGCATCGCCCCGAACCGCCGCCGCGTCAGATGTCCTTCCGCCAGCANNAGCGATCCGGCCCAGCATCGCCCGAAATCGTGCCGGTAATGTTTTGTGCAAGGCTCGGCAGGCTCATGCAGACCAACAGCAGCGAAACGACGACACAAAGATCCGAAACTGACCGCGTGTCATGCCCCCTCGGAATATTTCAGCTGCCACGCTAGATGCTGATCAGGGATAAATTTAGTATTTCATTGCGAAAGAGTCAACCGATAAACATTATATCGTTCCGATTATCGCCCACCAAAAAGCATGCACGGGTTTTCGGCGGAAAGCGCCTCTCTTCGCAGATGTATGCAGTTGGCATATGGCCTGATTTGGTAGAGCAAAATAGGGTCGGTTTACGACTTTAGCCCGAAGGATCAACGAAGCGGCATAGAGAGGCGGGCTGCTGCCGCTTGCAGCTGGGGATAAATCNNAATCCTTTCCTTTAGTTCTCCAATCGACACTCGCGCGGCTTGCGTTCCCGCGTTCATCGCGGCAACGACCGCCCCTGATTTGCCAAAGACGGGTACGGCGATGGAGCGCAGTCCCATCTCTAGCTCCTGATCAACGATTGCATACCGCTTCTTGCGCACGTCAGCGAGTTCTTCCATGAGTTTCGCCCGGGAAATAATGGTCCGCTTGGTACGAGCAGAGAATTTCGCCCGGGCAAAGTATTCTCGCGACTCCTCCGGCGACTGATAGGCTAAAAGAACCCGTCCCATCGAGGTGCAATATGCAGGCAAGCGGCTTCCTACGCCAAGATCTATGGACAAAAGGCGCACCGTTGTTGATGACCGCGCCACGTACAGAATGTCATTACCATCCAGTATCGAGAGAGAGCACGACTCGCGGACTGTCTCGCACAGGCGATCAAGGATGGGTTGGGCCGCAGCAGCAAGGGGCGTCGACGAGAGATAGGCATGACCGAGCTCGAGAAGTTTAGGTTCCAGCTCAAAGCTGCGAGGACCCGGTGAGACATATCCCAATTTTGCCAGAGTGTACAGACACCTGCGTACTGCCGCACGGGAAAACCTGGTCCGTTCGCTGATCTGCGGGATCGTGAGGCTACACCGATGGTCGGAAAAAGCGCAGATCACAGCCAATCCACGCGCTAATGAGGTCATGAAGTTCGGATCACCTTCCTCGACGTGATTTTTCATGAGAACGCTCGAGCAATCGGCACCATCGCTTTGTGCTGGAACCTTTCTTTCCGAAACCCAGAAATAAGTGCGCCCGTCGACCGGCCGCTGGCAGGCTTGCGTGATGAACCAACACATCCAAGATTGGAATTTAACAATTTCTCGCTCCTTACGGTTTCCGTTGAGTCGTACCCAAGGATTGGGAATATCGCTCCATAGTACGATAAATAAACGCACAACGAGATCGCTGGGAGGTCTTTACACTGGACTGCCGTACAGAACATCAGCGTTTTGACGGGCAGACGTTTGGAGTATTTCGTTACTTCAGATAAGGAGTCCTCGCCGGGTCCTATTGCTTGCGAGTCTTTTCGGCTACTGTCTTCGCCTGCAGGAAGAGCAGTTCCGCCGCACCAGATGGGATATTCGCGACCTTGCTCACGTGAGACTTTGCTTAAAGCCATCTCAATAGCCTGACGACTTGCCGGCTGGGAGAAATCTGTGAGTGGCTCGTTCTGAAATTCTTCGGTGTACGACTTCGTTGGCACAGTTGCCATAAGGCAGGATCCTCCTCGGAAAGAGGCCACCACCTTCTCAAGTTTCTCTTCCTAACGTGGAAGAAAAAGTAATAGCGTGTTGGGATACTTTCATCCCAGGTGTTGTGGCTTACCGCTCACAATGTATGCTCCGCCTCAAGGATGCAGCTCTCCAATGTCCGTACGGCAAAGTCTGCCTGTTCCTCGTCAATCACAAGCGGGGGAGTGAGGCGAATTGAATTCTCGCCTGCATCCAGCAAAAGTAGACCCTTATGAAACGCTAGCTTTACGATCTCATCGCGGAGACCGCGCGCCTTTTCCTTAGTTCTGGGATCACGCACGATCTCGACACCGATCATCAGCCCTTTACCGCGGGTGTCGCCGACGATCTGGTGTCGCTTAGGCCAGTCGGCAATGCGGCCCAGGATGTACTCACCCTGACGGCGTGCGTTGTCCATATACTTTTGCTCGATTAGGTCCATGTACCGCATTTCCCAAAAGCCCCGAGAATATCGCCGTTCTTTCTGTCTATAACCCCCGTGTTGTCGTTTCCGAGATCCGCATCGATGATGAACTTCTGGCTTTTCGGACTCTTGTACGGCACTGCATTAAGAACAACATGACTGCGACGGTTGACCGTATGGACAGCGATAGCTGACTGCAAGGTATAAGACGCCGAGGATAGCTTCAAGGACTGAAACGGAACGTGCTTGAGGCGAGACAGGGGTAATCCCAGCCGTGCCGAGTGAGGTCATGGTGCCGAAACTGTAATAAATAAAATCGAAGCGGTCGGGAACGATGTGAAGGTTGGTGCGCGGATCGAGATAAAAGGCGTTTGGCTGAAAGGTGGCCACCATGCCGTAGGCACTGGCGAAACTGAACCCCACCAGCAGATAGATGCAGAGGGCTCCAAAGATCGTTTCCGAGTTGGCCTGTTCCTTGGCGAACACGTGGCGGAAAATAACCACGATGATGAGAACGTCAAAAACAAAGCTGAAGGACTATGTTGAATACCGAAAACGAACTCGCATCGGCCTTGGGAAGCAGGATTCGTTGGAATAAGGTCGGAATCGCAAGTATGAGGGCAAAGACGAGCAGAGTTCGGTGGATTTTGGCCGCGTACACGCTGATTAGAGTGGCCGCGGTTCCGATCACGCGAAATGCGTAGTAACCGAAGCGGCTCGCTTCGGCATAGGGGTAGAGAATTAGTGTCCCCAACAGAAGAAGGAAGAGCAAAAAGAATCTGTGGCCGGTAAGAGCCGACTCCTGCTCAGACTTAGTTGCGTGCATCATGGATGCGTGCGAAACTCCATCGCCGATGGTACACCTTTTCCAAAAGCCGACGCCCCCCTCTAGTGGTTGAAGTCCCTAACGTCACCTGCGAAACTAGAACGAATGGGTCGCTTCGCGTCAACCGTTGAATTCTATGCCCGCTACCGGGAGCCCTATCCGTCAAAGTTTTTCCAGAAAGTTGCGGAGCAGATCGGACTGCATGGCGACGAATCCTTGCTCGACGTTGGCTGCGGACCCGGTATGCTCGCCATTGGCTTCGCTCCTTTTGTCGGAAGCTGCACAGGTCTCGATCCCGAACCCCTAATGATCGCGGCGGCGAAGGATGCGGCGGCGGAAGCAGGGGTCGCACTCTCCCTGATCCACGGTCGGATCGAGGAATTCCCGATGACTCAAACCTACGATGTCATCACCATTGGCCGCGCCCATCATTGGCTGGAACGCGCTCCGACGTTGGCGGTGCTTGAGCGGATTCTCGCCCACGACCCCGGTCACATTCTGATTTGCCGAGCCTCCAGTGTTGAGACACCCGAAACCCCTTGGGTGAAACCCTATCGAAAAGTGCGCAGTGCTTGGGCCTCGGGACCAAAGGAGAAGCACTATCGGGTTGATCCGAGCGAATGGTTTAGGGACTCGTGCTTCAGTGCAGTCGGCGAGACATCGGTTACCGAACGTAGTCAGGTGACCATCGCTGACCTAATCGGACGTGCGCTCTCTAGGTCCAATACGTCCCCGGAGGTCGTCGCCGGAGGACAGGAGAAATTTGAGGCACAGATAGCCACCGCACTCGAACCATACGTTCAAGATGGAGTTTTGGTGGAGCAAATAGTCGCCCGAGCGATGATGTTCGGTTATCTCGCGCATACAATGACGCCATGAAAAACCTCAAGGATCGAGTTGCTCTGGTGACTGGCGGCAGTCGGGGAATCGGAGCCGCAGTCGCCATCGCGTTGGCTGGTGCTGGTGCCGATGTTGCTGTGAACTTCCGTGAGCGAGCCGACGCTGCGAATGCAGTTTGTGCCAAAATCACCGGGACTGGAAGAAAGGCAATCGCGGTTCAGGCGGACGTGTCGGTCGCCGCTGACGTGAAACGCATGGTCGCAGATGTTGAAGCGCAAGTCGGTGGCATCGACATCCTCGTCAACAACGCGGCTATCGCTCATCCGCGCAAATTGGAAGAGATCACAGAAGCGGAATGGGACGAAGTGCTCACAGTCAATCTGAAGTCGGTGTTCTTGGCGACGCAGGCTGTGGTTGGCGGTATGCGGCAAAGAAAGTGGGGGCGCATCATAAACCTGTCTTCGGTCGCCGCACAGACAGGCGGGGCCGTGGGAGCGCATTACGCTGCGTCCAAGGCGGGGATCATAGGGCTGACGCACTCCTGCGCCTCATCGCTCATTCGAGACGGAATTACCGTGAACGCCATTGCTCCCGCGCTGATTGAGACCGATATGGTTACCAGCAACCCCAACGCGAACCCGAATCTCATTCCGATGGGGCATTTTGGCTCGGTGGACGATGTCGCATCGGTTGCTGTGATGCTGGCGATGAATGACTATATGACTGGGCAGACGATTTCGGTCAACGGTGGGTGGTATATGAGCTAGTCCCACCAACTCTGCCCAGCGGTCGTCGTTCCGTTTGACCCATTCCCGCTTCGTACTGGATGATTGTGACGCATGGACGTTGAACGCATCATTGACGAGATTGAGCAGCTACAGGAAATGTTCGAAGCGCCGGATATTAGGCCACTCAGCCCAAGTGACCTCTTGGCTGTCAATCGGCGGCACGATGAAATGCTCGCGAATAGTCCGTGGTTCCGGCTTTGGCAGCGGTATGGGGTTTGCTGCCGACCGGAGGCTCCCGAACTCCGACTACCGGGAACGGGGAACTAAACTCCTGCGAATGGACGTGAGAAGTGGCGAAGAAAAAAACTGCTAATCTCCTGCCGAAACTCACAGAGACTGAACAAGACCTGCTCTCGCACATCCAAGACGGATACCAGCTTGAAACTGATTCGCTCGGCGGAAACCCAATTCTGCGGCGTTTGAAAGACAATGAAGAAATACGCCCTCTGTCGGCCAATCGCAATACGATCAAGGCGCTGGAACAGCGCGGACTCATCAGCCCCGGCAAAGGTCGCGACCTGCTCACTATCCTGTGGCGTCTGAAAAAGAAAATACTCTAGAGCCTCTGCTATTCCTCTATTCGATTGGCCGATTCGCTCGAAACCGTTAGGTTAGGATTGGTTGCAACGGCTGGAGGGCACCATGTCGCAACGTACTCTTTTTCTAAGCAAGCTGATCGGGCTGTACTGCATTCTCATCGGCCTATCCATGATGACCCGTGGACAAGCGACCGTGGAGACGGTGACCGCCCTTCTTCAGAACTCCGTGATGACGTTGATCCTTGGTGCGATCACGTTGGTC
>PLBX01000571.1:0-11421 GCA_003135495.1 Acidobacteriaceae bacterium
CCATTGGTGAGTTCAGTTTATCCCATGAGCAGAGCGGAAATGCCGCCAACAGAGGCGCAATCGCGCAGACCTCTTTAATGGAATATTTCGGTGGAATATTTTTATGATAGGCTGGGCGCTTATGAGATGGAAGGCTGTCCGTTTTTTGGCTATCGTACTACTAGTCAGCGTCGCAGTCTCCGAAGCTACATGGTGTCAACCTTCTCCGCCAGCCGCCGCGAAATCAGGCAACGCCACCGCCCCGCGTTCTTCGCCCGACATTTTTCTCATCACCATNNGTCCGCTTTACGCAAGCCTTCACTCATAGCCCCATCACCAACACTTCGCACATCACGATTCTTACCGGCCTCTTGCCAAGCGTCCACGGAGTGACGGATTTTGGAATTCCGCTTTCGCCGCAACATGTAACCGCCGCGGAGCTGTTGAAGAAGCACGGCTATCAAACCGCTGCGTTTATCGGAGCTGTAATTCTTGATAGCAATACGCTCGCACCCGGACTTGATCGCGGCTTCGATTTTTACGACAACTTCCCCAAGGACGATAGCAAGGATGCAAACGGAAAGATGAAGCCACGCTGGGGGCGCGTCGAGCGCCGTGGAATGGATGTCGTTGCACACGCCGAAAGTTGGTTTGATAAACATCGCACAGGCCCGCACTTCGTATGGGTGCACTTATACGATCCGCATGATCCCTACGAGCCGCCCTCGCCGTTCTCGGAGAAATACAAGGATCACCTCTACGACGGCGAAATTGCGTATGCCGATTCCGCGCTCGCCCACTGGATCGCTTTCCTGAAAAAAAATGGCGCCTACGACAACGCCATCATCATTGTTACCGGCGATCACGGCGAAGGCCTTGGTGAACATGGAGAAGAAACCCACGGTCTCTTTCTCTACGATTCCACGCTCCACATTCCGCTAATCGTGAAACTACCCTCGAAGTCGGCCAGCAAAAGTAATGAGCGCGGCACAGTCGTCGATTCGGAAGTGCGCACCACCGACATCCTACCCACCATCCTCTCGGCCGCTAAGGTGCCTGCGCCGGCCGAGCTAAATGGTGAGTCCGTTCTTCCTTTAATCGAGAAGAGACCAGACAATCAAGCTCCGCCTAATCACACGCTCTTTGGCGAGACGGACTATCCTCTTCGGTGGGGCTGGGCGCCTCTGCGCGCGCTGCGAACCTCGAACACAAAGTTGATTGAAGCTCCAAGGCCAGAACTTTACGATCTTCAGGCTGATCCCCAGGAAGTGAAAAATCTTTACGCCGTCGACAGCGATAAAGTGCAAAGCATGCAAGCGGAAATGGCGAGGTGGAAGGCAAAACTTCCCCCGATTGCAGCGGCCAGCAAGTCCTCTGAGAATTTGCCGGATCCCAAGGACAAAGTAGAAATTCAAAATCTGCTGCATGACTCGATGTTGGCCAGTGATGATAATCGATCCAACGACGCGCGGCAGTTTCTAGAGAAAGCCCTACAACTCGATCCCGATTCCCCCACCGCAGTTCGGCAGCTTGGAGAATCGGAGTTTGCCGCCGGAGATTTCGCGAAGGCGTCGGCACATTTGAAGAGAGCCTGTGACCTTCGGCCGCATGATTCGACCGCTGCGTTTGAATTGGGCGAGGCGATGGAGAAGTCCGGGAACTGGCCCGAAGCAAGGGATGCGCTGGAGTCGAGCCTGAAGCTGTCGCCTAGCCAGATGCCTGCGCGGTTGTTGCTCGGGCGAGTGTACCTGCAACTAAAAGACACAAAAAATGCTGAAGATCAGTTCGAAGCGGCGCTACTTGTCGATTCCAATAACACAGAGGGCCGGATGGGATTAGCCGAAGCTCAAATTCAGCAATCTAATTTTGCCGGAGCGCTGCCCGACATGGAAGCTCTCACTAAGAGTGAACCCCAAAACGCTGAGGCTTTACATCTGCTGGCGCGGGCCTATCGCGGATTAGGCCGTGAGCAGGAAGCGAAGCGCGCGGAGGAACGGGCCTCGACTTTGCAAAAATGATTCATGTAAGCGAGTTCTATGATTCAACAGCGATAGGCTGATTCGGTATTCACATTCTTTTCATATACTCTTTGTACGCTAGCTGCAAGAGAGTTAGCAGCCCATATTGAGTTTAAATGCCAAGGAAAAAACGCTCTTCGGGTTCAAGGTCGAAGCGGCGCTCGCCTGCGACGCGTTCCGAAGCAGCAGAATCTTTGCCTCGCATCGCTGATGTGAAGGTCGAAAATTTCGAGGACGACGAACTCACATCCCAAGTCGTGCGCGGCTGCCTGATCGCACGCGATGCGGTCTTCAACGTAAAGGATTTTTTGGCCGAAGGTTCACGCCTGGCTTTTCTAGCAATTAAAGACTGTGAAAAAGAGCTTGACCAGATTGAGCGCAAGATTGATGAGCAGTTACCCGAAGCGATCACTCGCGTCGGAGAAGCCAAAGCCAGGGAACTGTTGGCTTGCCTGAAGTTCATCACCGATCTCGAACGTATTGGGGACCTTGCCTACAGCGCTGTTATGCATCTGCAATCGCGCCGTGAAAAATTGCCCGCGGCAGACTCGCGCCAGCTCGTAGAGATGGCTTCATTGCTTTACACCATGCTGGAGCAAATTCACC
This sequence comes from Acidobacteriaceae bacterium, assembly GCA_003135495.1. Classification (GTDB taxonomy): domain Bacteria; phylum Acidobacteriota; class Terriglobia; order Terriglobales; family Acidobacteriaceae; genus Acidiflorens. The sequence continues at coordinate 2,604 of PLBX01000571.1, forward strand.
AGGGATTTATTAAACGCGACGTATCGTACGCGCACAGCGTGTTACAGTCCGATCCAGAAGTGGATCGATTGTGCCATGCGCTATTTCAGCGCCATCTAGCGGAGCCAAACAGTCCCAGCGGACAAAAGAATTTCGATATCCTTCTTGCCGCCCAGGCGCTTGAGCGCATCGGCGATCACTCAAAAAATTTAGCCGAAGAACTCTACGGGCTAACCGAAGGCCGTTCTCTGCGTCACAATGCCAGAAAGCTTTCAACCGCCTAATGTTCGTGTCGAGATGTTTGTGTGGGGACGGGCGCCCTCGCCCGTCCAAGCCGAGCAAAGCTCGGCCCGACCTCAACGGCAAGCCTCAGCACAAAATGCTAATCGCGAACGTAAAATCGTACTGAGTTTTGTATCAGGGCATCAGCGATACCGAATTGCCGCGAAGAATTCCGCTCATCAATGAAAATCGTGCGATACCGTCTCCGCCCGCGTAACACTTAGCGGAGAAACTTTTTCCGCCCGTAGGTGAATCACGTTGTCCTGATTTTGCAGAATTCCTTCGATCATCACAAAGCGCTCTGAAATCAGCAGCACGCGATTTTTATGCAAAAGATCGGGAGCAATGATCGCATTTGCAATTCCTGTTTCATCTTCCAAACTGATAAACATCATTCCCTTCGCTGTTCCCGGACGCTGGCGCGCGATGACGCATCCTCCAATTCGCAACCGCTGTCCATTCGGCAAATGTGCCAGATCAGAAGCGCTATAAATCCCCATGCGCTTCATCTCTTCTCGCCGGTATTGCATAGGATGCGGCCCCACGGTCAGCCCCGTAGCGCGATAATCCGACACTAGCCGCTCTTCATCGTTCATTGCCTCCAGCGGAGACTCCCCATCATTCTCCGGCAATTCATCCAGCAGCGGCCCCGACCAGCGCACCGCCCGCTCTACTTGCCAAAGCGCATCGCGCCGATGAAGTTTTTCATTCCCCACTCCATCGAGCGCTCCAATCTCCGCTAGCGTAGTCAATTCATCCTTCCGCAATTCCGGCACCCGACGCGCCAGATCCTGAACCGAAGTAAACGCCGCCAAACTCCGCTCCCGAACCAAAGCCTGTCCCGCAGGCTCGCGCAACCCGCGCGCATATTTCAATCCGAGTCTTACTGACAGCTGAAAGCTGACAGCTGAGAGTTCCAACGTGCACTTCCAATCCGACTTCGTTACATCCATCGGCAGCACTTTCAATCCGTGCCGCTGCGCATCCTGCACGATTGTAGAAGGATGATAAAAGCCCATCGGCTGATTATTCAGCAGCGCCGCTGTGAAAGCCGCCAGGTAATGGCATTTCAAATAAGCGCTGGCATAAGCAATCAAGGCAAAGCTTGCGGCATGCGATTCCGGAAATCCATACAGCGCAAACGAAGTAATCGACTGAATGATCTGCTCTTGCGTTTCGCCGAGGATTCCGTTGCGTGTCATGCCCGCGCGCAATTTCTCTTCGATCACTTTCATTTTTGCCTCGGATCGCTTGAAGCCCATGGCGCGCCGTAACTCCTCCGCCTCGCCGCCCGTAAAGTTGGCGGTGATCATGGCCATGCGCAGCAACTGCTCCTGAAACAGCGGCACGCCTAGCGTACGGCCCAGCACCGTTTCGAGCGAGGGATGTGGATACGTGACTGCCTCTCGTCCTTGCCTTCGCTTGAGAAATGGATTCACCATATTTCCCACAATCGGCCCCGGCCGTATGATCGCCACCTGCACCACGATGTCGTAAAATCGCACCGGCATCAGCCGTGGCAGGCAGGCCATTTGCGCCCGGCTCTCTACCTGAAACATTCCTACCGTGTCCGCTTTTTGTAGAGTCGAATATACGACGGGGTCGTCTTGTGGAAGATGCGCGAGATCCACTTCTTGGTGATAGTGATCACGAATCAGTTCAAGAGAATCTTTCAGCGCCGCCATCATGCCCAAGCCCAGCAGGTCAACTTTGATGATGCGCATGTCCGCGCAATCTTCTTTATCCCACTGCACCACCACACGGCCCGGCATGGAAGCCGGTTCCAGCGGCACAACCGAATCCAGACGCCCCTCGCAAATAACCATGCCTCCGGAATGCTGGCCCAAATGCCGCGGCAGATCCTGCGCGGCGAGGCACAACTCAAAATATTTGCGAATCCGCGGATGCTTGAGATCGAGCCCCGCATCGCTCAGCCGACGATCAAGCGCATCATGCTCGTCTTTAAATTCCCACGTCGCCACCGCCGCTGAAATTCTTTTGAGCGTGTCCGTGTCGAAGCCCATGGCCTTGCCCATTTCACGTGCCGCCATGCGATTGCGATACGTGATCACATTCGCTGTCATCGCTGCGCCGCGCTGCCCGTAACGTTGATAGACGTATTGAATAACGCGCTCCCGCTCATCTCCGCTCGGCAAATCGAGATCGATATCCGGCCACTCCCCGCGCTCTTCCGAGAGAAACCGTTCAAACAACAACTCCATCCCAATCGGATCGACGGCAGTGATGCCGAGTGAATAGCAAACCGCGCTATTGGCGGCCGATCCGCGCCCTTGCACAAGAATGTTTTGTTCGCGGCAGAAGCGCACCAAGTCCCACACGATCAGAAAATATCCAGCAAGATTCAGTTGTTCAATTAAGTTCAGCTCGCGCTCAATCTGCCGACGCGCGCGTCTCTTCACCTCCGCATCAGTTCGCCCATAACGACTCTGCCATCCCTCCCGCGTGCGCTCTCGCAGAAACGACATCATGCTTTCCCCGTCCGGTACGGGATATCGCGGAAACTCATATCCAAGATCGTTCAGCGTAAATTCAAGCCGCGAAGAAAGTTCAACCGTGTTCGCAATGGCCTTCGGAAAATCAGCAAAGAGGGCCCGCATCGCGGCAGGCGATTTAATGTAGCGCTCGGCATTGCGCGCCAGCAGCCGTCCGGCAGTAGCCAGCGTGCGATGATTCTGCAGGGCGATGAATGCATCGGCCAGTTCGCGCTCATGAGGCGCGGCATAGTTCACGCCATTGGTTGCGAGCAGCGGCAGGTGCAAAGCTTCCGCAATTTCGACGGCAATTCGATTTCGATATTCTTCCGCGCGCTGAAAATGACGCTGCAACTCGACGTAAACATTTGGCGCCCCAAATATTTCCGTGAGTCGTTTCACCGTTTCGAATGCCGTTTGCGGCCCGCCTTGTGCAAGGGCCGCTGCGAGAGGCCCTTCTTCTCCGCCAGTCAAACAAATCAAGCCGGCGGCGTGTTCAATAAAATCCGATTCCGAAGCCAGCGCTCCATCTTTGCGCCCAAAGCTCAGCTTCATTTGTGTAATCAGACGGCAAAGGTTTTGATATCCAGTACGAGAAGCAACCAGCAAAGGCAGGCGAAACTCACCACAGAGACACGGAGGCACGGAGGAATTGCTTTTTCCGGAGCTATTAAGATTAAGACTTTGTTTGCAATTTGATTTTTTCTCCGTGTCTCTGTGCCTCCGTGGTGAAAACGAAGTGCAAGTCACCTCTGCGCCGATATGAGCCTTGATTCCAATCTTTTCCGCCGCCAGATGAAAACGGGGTGAGCCATACACTCCATCGCGATCCAGCAATGCCATAGCCGGCATTCCAAGATTCGCGCACACCCCGATCATTGCCTCTGGAATCGAAGCTCCTTCAAGGAAGCTGAATGCGGAACGGGAGTGAAGTTCTACGTACATTCTTTAGCGAGATGTTTTAAAAGTTGTCATCCCGAGCGAAGCGAGGGGTCTGCATTTTGCAGCGATTGCAGCTTCCTCGCTTCGTTGAGATGGAATTCTTAGATACTCATGCAGCACTCTTCTCTTAGTCATACATTCCTTCCAAAAACCATTTCCCGCTGAACTTGTTCTGCACCAAGCGATACAACACCAGGCCAGTTTCGGCAGACACGGCAATATCCCACTCCTCGCGCGACCATCCTTCCTGTTCCGACCAGTCACCCGAAGAGCGCCATGGGCCGGCCATCCACACGATGTCGCCAGCGATCTCTTCGCGCTGTAAGCATCGCAGTCGCACCGGCTTAGCTTCGCGTAACGTCACATTTACATCGAGCGGCGGACGAAAATGTCGCAGGCTGATGACCGCGCTCCTCTGTTCTCGCGCGTGGTCATCGAACCTGTCGTTAACCTGGCAGGCGATATCATTTTGCGGTACTCTCGTTGACATATTTTTCATTCGCTCTACCCACTGCTCCGTTTTATTTTTGGACGCGGAATTTTCAGATGTCGACTCCAATGGCGCAAAGTGCCGCATCGCAAAAGCCCCTTCCCGATGGGTGTCCAACAATTCCACTGATCCCACTCTTCCTTCGCCGACAATTCCTGCAATCCTTGCCAGCGTCAACTCCAGCTTTTCTGGCTCAGGAAAAACCGGCTGAAACAATCCGCTTTGCAGGGCTCGCGGACGCGCCGGTTCTGCCGACAAATGAATCTTTACAATGGGCGCGCCCGGCGGATGCGCCTGCAAATCCAGCTGTAGCAATTTAAGAAAAACTTTGGCGTCCAACATCGGCATCGGCAGATGCAGAGTTCGAATAAAAGTTCGAATAAAAGTTCGTGTCAAGCTGCGAGTAGAAATTCCAGTGTCTGCGGGCGCAAGTGTGGATCTGAAAGATTCACCATCGTGAGCGTGTGCCGTTGCGAGTTCCAACTCTAACCGCAATTCCTGGACCGCCAACGCTCGAGCATTCAATCGCGCACATACTTGTTCCAGCATGCGATTCAGCAAAAATGCCAGTGGCTCCAGTAGCACAATTGGATATTCCAGTTCCGCGCTCTCGGCAAAAATCAGCCGCGATTCCATAAGACGCAAATTGCGAGATGCCGCGCCCCGCGCCAACTTCTGCAAACGTAGTCCCTGCTGTCCTAAGCGCTCGATGATTGGGACTTCTGGCAAAGCAGCCAGCGCCCGCAATTTACGAATGCCCCAGCGATCAAACATCTCCACCCAGCGCGTAGCCTGCTCTCCATCAGAAGAAAAACTTTCCAGCAACACATCCACCAGCAGATCACCCAGCCGCTCTGCCTCGCGCCCTTCCGGAATCAAAGTCACACCGCGAAAACCATGAGCAGCGAGCAGAGCTGCATCAGGATTCGCAGCCACCGCAACATTCGCGTCCAGTCCCGTCTCCATGACACGCTGCGCCAAGTCTCGTGCAATCTTCGGCAGCGGCCCCAGCAAAGGCGCGAGCCCGGCAAGATTCAAAAGTGCAGTGCCAGGCGAAGTGTCTTCTATCTCCGGAGAAAAAGATTGCGCACAATCCAGCAGCGCTGCGTGTGCAGACGTCTCCTGAGATTCCGACCGAGCACGCAGCACGAGATCTTCCCAAGCCTCCAGTTGCGATTTAGTAGCGCCTACATCCACACCCAATTGACGAGCGTGTTCATTGAACGCCATAACCCTTTCCAGCGGAGCTCGTCCGCTGAGCACTACTAAAGGATGGGCGCGCAACTGGGGCTCACAGCGAATGATTGCTTGAGCAGGGAAGTCGGGGATAAAGATGCAGGCAAACATAAACACTCAAAAAAGTTCTCAGCTCCCGGTTCTCAGTTCTCAGTATGAATTCTGTTAATCATTCCCCTGTGTCCTCTGTCCCTCTGTGCTCCCTGTGGTAAGAATTTGGAGATATTTCCCACGAGATCCTATCCAGATGCCCAAGCCGCCCGGCTCCTGAAACTCGCCGCCGATTGCATTGGTTTCCGTTCTGACTTTCTTTCTAATCGCGAACACAACAACTGCACCCTGATTTCGAGTTGCTCCAACAATTCGGAGTGCGGAACTTGATTTTCTGACAGCAAAGGGCTGACAGTTGACCGCTTCAGTCCCGCGCGCTGGTGATGATTAGCAGAAACTTTAATCACCATCGACGAACAACTTCCCGCAATCGGCTGCTGTTCCAAAACCAGAAGTGTCGTAGGCGTTTGATCAACCGCGCGCCGGAAGCGGAACCACGATGTCAGAGGAATTCGCCGCGCGCTTTGCGGCGGAACATCGCCAAGATCTAGGGCAATCATTCCGAATCCATTGCTCTGCAACAATAGATCTGTGACTTTAAGCATTTGTCCCAATTGCGACTCCCAGCGGCTGAAGTCGAAATTCTTTTTATCGGCGTGCGGAATGCCTGAAGGCACACCCTGATACGAATCGCGTGGGAATATACCCCGATACGAATGGCCTGGCAGCATATCCAGATTTGAATTGCTTTTTTGTGCGCCAGCTATTCGCGCATCTGCACGAAGTTTGCGCGATGGATTTTTCTCTCCGCATCGCACCCACAACAAACGGTTCATCTCTATCCCGGCAGCCGCCGCTGACGCCGGATCAAACGCGTCGCTCGCATCCACCAGCGCGCAAACTTCCCCGCGTTGGGTGGCGCGGGCCAATGCGCAAAGTATTATGCTGGTTCTTCCCGATGATGCCGCGCCGCAGATTTCGCTAAGGCAACCGCGAGGGAATCCCCCGGTCAATATATCTAGTTGTGCAATCCCACTCGAAACCATCTCTGGAGACGGGCGAACTTCAAGGCGCGAAGCGGGAACAACCGCAGCGAGCTTTTGAGCAGCACCCACAGCAGCCAATATCTGGCCTGCCTTTGTGGCAGTCTTCCTGGCGAATTCTTCCGCGAACTTTTCCGGGCAGTCCGGAGCTGTCGAAGGAGAAAAAACAAAAGGGCGGCCCGAGGCCGCCGATGAAAATACCGGAGAGGCAGACATACATTGCTCGCAATTGTCAGGGAACGTGGCTAGGAACAGCCCCAGCGAACTTTATTCCAATTCTAGTTTCGTGTTTTGTTCGCCTATGAGAGTATGCTTTTCGCGTGTTCCCTTGTCAAGAGAAACCGCGCGAAATTCGCTCCAGCTTTCTAAAACTCAAGCCCTCGATAATTTCCATTTCCCCGCGAGAATCCCTATCTGCCACATTCCGACCCGGGTTTGGTCACAACCGCCTTTTGTTATAATCCTTGTTTCACTCCACCCAAGTGGCGCTATCGTCTAGGGGTTAGGACGGAAGATTCTCAATCTTCAAACCCGGGTTCGATTCCCGGTAGCGCTACCAGCCTTCCTTAAGCTGTTCATTCCCAAGCGCATCCGAGTTCCCTCCAGTGCTTGTGACTACTTTGTGACTATTTTTCCCGAATTTTCTTAAAGTCACTGTGGCCCGAGTATTAGGTTGAGTGGAGCAAGCAGCATGGCAAACAAGGCCGTAAACATTTACGAAAGGGTGAAAGTTCAGGGAAAGTGGACTGATTGCTCGGTCCCAATTCCAAAACTCAAAGTTGATGGCACGTTGTACCTCAAAGATGATCGTGAAGGGAAATTCCACATTTCGTGGTATGAGGGGAAAGCAAGAAATGGCATCCAAAGACGTGCGTCACCCTCAGCGATGCCCTTAGAGTCAAAGCCGACAAAGAATGGTTCGTCCAGAACCAAAATCGGCCAGGTGTGCAAGACCCGACTCTCCCAGACACTCGCCTACCTATTTCAGTTGCCATCAACGGCTATATCGACGCCTTGATGGGCGCAAAGGCCACCAAGAAAGCCCATCGGCACGACCTTCGAGAGTTCGAAGCGTGGAACGAGAGCCTCGAAAACAAGAAGGGGAAAAAATTCGTAGAGGAAATTGACAAGGCCCACATGAGGAGGTTCTTTGAATATCTTGTGGATGACGAACCTGGAAACTGCCCGTTTACGGCCGCATGGAAACTAATGCGGTTGAACAAATTCATTCGCACTGTACTCAAACTTGATGCAGGAAAGGGGCCGATTAAGAAGTCCGATTACAGACGAGAACTAAAGACCGGTCAAACTCCTCCTGAGATTTATACCCGCGATGAGTTGAAACTTTTGTTCGAAGTCATGACTGCCGACGAGGTTGCGCTCTTCGAGACGTTCCTCAATTCAGGGCTGCGGAAGCGTGAGGTCATGTTCCTTGAGGATGACGACCTAATCGTGGAAACCTTGTCCCCAGGTCTCGTGAAACGGCAAATCCGAGTCACGAGTAAGCATCGTCTCGGATTCATGACCAAAAATGGAAAAACGAGATTTGTGCCTGTCGAGCGTGACCTGATGAACAAACTGCTGCTCCTGAAGGGGACGAAACGGCCCTCAAAACTTCTATTCGGCACTCGTACAGGTCTTCCGGACTATCACATGCTTGATACCCTACGCTCAATTGCTAAGCGTGCAGGGATGGGCGACCCAACCCAGTGCTGGTTGCATAAATTCAGAAGCACCTGCGCCACAAACTGGCTTCGAGCAAAAAGGCTTGGTGGCAAAGGATACGACATCGGCGTTGTGCGGGATTGGCTTGGACATGACGACTGCAAAAGCATTGAAGCATACATCGCCCACGTCCGAGAAGAGGAATTGATCGAGCCGGACGAGCCTGAACCGGCGCTGCTTAAGAATTCACCGAAGCCCGATTCTACACATACTATGTGCCCGATCTGCGGGTGCACGGACGCCGAGCTAAGCTCAACATTTATTGGCGGTAGCAGGATCGTGTTCTGTCCGCGGTGTCAAGATTTGGTCTACGAACACGACGGTAAGCGAACGCTCTTAAAGAAGAGAGACCAAGTGTAAACTGTCGCTTACCTTACGTCCTGCCCACGGGAGCATTCTGAAGTTAGGTTGNNCATCATGGATAGGCCGATGAGAACGCAGTACAGCCCGATCAGCTTACTTAGAAACAGTGTACGTTGCGACACGGTAGCCCTCCAGTCGTTGCAACCAATCCTAGCTTAGTTCCGACGCTAGAATATGGACTGATGTTTAAAATCGCTAGCTGGAATTTGAATTCT
>PLBX01000571.1:11432-17859 GCA_003135495.1 Acidobacteriaceae bacterium
GTTGCCATTCTGTCGCGACATCCCATGGAGAACAATTGCGAAGGCTCTCGTCGGAGACGATTCCGATAGCCATGCGCGGTTCTTGGAAGTGATCATCAAGGGCATGCGCATCGTCAATATTTATCTTCCAAATGGCAATCCCGTGGGGAGTGACAAGTTTGCGTACAGGTTAGCCTGGATGGATCGACTGAATAAGCAAATGATTAGATGGAAGCAGGATGATGTGCCGACGCTAGTCGGAGGCGACTTCAACGTTATTCCTGAGGACATCGATTGTCACAAGCCGTCTTCATGGGAGCACGATGCTTTGTTTCAGCCAGAGCCGCGAGCCCGCTATCGTGCGATGTTGAATCTGGGCTACACGGATGCTTTCCGGTCGTTACACGTGGGCGAAATTGGACACTTCACGTTTTGGGATTACTTCCGGCAGGCGTTTCAAAACAATCGAGGCATACGAATCGATCACTTCTTATTATCCCCGACGCTGGCAAATCGACTCAAAAGCTGCGAGATCGATAAAGGGCCGAGAGGGCAGGAAAAGCCATCTGATCATACCCCCATAATCGTGACGCTATCCGATCTGCCATAATCTCCTCCATGTGCGGACGCTACCGACTATCTCGGAGGAAGCAGGTCGTTGAGCAATACTTCGATTGCCCTTCGGATGAGCCAGACTGGGTTCTACGTTACAACATCGCTCCCACCCAACTAGTTCCGGTCATCCTCCAAAATCCAAAGGAACCGGTTCGTGAACTGTCGATCATGCGCTGGGGATTGATTCCGTCATGGTCCAAAGACTCGTCCGTCGCGGCCAGCATGATTAACGCACGGTCAGAAACGGCGCACGAGAAGCCTGCATTTCGTGATGCATTAAAGTCTCGCAGGTGCCTGATTCCCGCAGACGGGTTCTACGAGTGGATGCGGACGGGAAAAGCCAAGCAGCCATATTGCTTTGAAGTTAACGAAGGAGAATTGTTCGCCTTCGCAGGAATCTGGGATCGCTGGACAGACCCGAGTGGCAACTGGATCAAGACTTGCTCGATCCTGACCACGAGCCCGAATGCCGTGACCTCGGCCGTGCACGACCGCATGCCAGTCATTCTTGATCCAGATGGTTACGACCGCTGGCTCGATCCGGGGATGAGTAACGTAAGCGAAATATCCCTGCTATTGAAGCCCTACGATGCGCGGCTGATGCGCTGCTATCCGGTGAGCAGTCGGATCAACCACGTCGCCAATGATGACGAGGAGTGCTCACGCCCCGTGGAACTCGCAGAGATTCAGAATCGGCTCTTTTCCTAGCTGGACTGCGAGGCTAGACACCTCTCTATGCGTTGGGTCACAGCATTTTGTGGCACAAGACGGGCAAAATAGTTAACAAGCGAGGGAATAGGTATGGCAAGCAAACGTACCAAAGCCGACAAATTGGAACGGCAGACTGAACAACTGGGGAAAAAAGTAGATCGCCGTCCAGAGGAGATCGAGAAAAGGCCATCAACACTCCCACCGAAGTCGGACGAACCGACCGTCCTGATCCCGATTGAGCAGCAGATTCAGAAACGCGCCTACGAACTTTACGAGCAGCGCGGAAGGACGGACGGTCACGAGTTGGATGATTGGCTTCAAGCCGAGTGCGAGATAAAGGCCACGCACGCGAACGCGGCAGCGGCATAGCTTCTGCCAGTCCTCAATAGCGGTTGTCCGGATCGGCGGGGCTTGTCGTAGGTGAAGCTGGCTGCTGTCCAAATGTGAAACGCCCATCTGATCTGCCATAATTTCCTTAAGTGCGGGCGCTACAAGCTGTCGCGGCGAAAGCAGATCATCGAGGAACACTTCGACACTGGCGAGATGGGCAAGCGACGGAGGCCCGCACGACGGGGTGTGAATTTTCTAGCCGAACCCGATGCTAGCCGCGATTGTAGGGCGGGAGGGTGTAAAGGAGATTTTGCTGTTCGTGTAGGCCAAATGTGCTCGTTCACCCAATAAGCAATCACCTAACTTGCACACAACAAAGGATTGGCACCGCCCGTGCAGTAGTTTAGGCAGAACCATCTGGCAAGAGAACCACGCTTAGGAGGAATCATGCTGAATGTAACCGTTGAGAATATCGGTGAAGGCGAATTGGCTGTCGTTACGTGCGCGGGCAGAATTGCAGAGAACGACTCCGCTCATAAATTGCGCGAAGCCGTGACCTCGCAAACGGATGCCCGTATTGTTGTCCTTGCACTCTCGGAGGTAAGCGCTATCGGACGTGGCGGTTTTGGCATGCTCGTGTTTTTGCAACGATGGGCGCGAAAGCACGATATCCGGTTCCTACTGTTCGACCCCTCCAAATCAGTCAGGAGCAGACTCGAACGGGCGAGATCAATCGCAGAATTTTACATTCCTTCGTTCGATGAGATGATGGCCCTCCTAGCGTGTGCCAACAGCCGATACGCGCTAGCGGCTTGAGTCTCTAACCTTAATCCTCCGCTCTCAGCAGACGCTACAGCAATGTCGCCGCTGTGAATCACGTGGTCGCTGATCAGGATTTACCAGCCAGAGTCCAAGGTCGCGGTCTGCCCTTGAATAATCCCAAGAACTGGTCACTTCGGCACAGTCTCGTAACTGAATCCTAGCCATACTCCAAGCTCGTAACTGAATCCTAGCCATACTCCGAGGTGGATTCGCAGTTGTACTTGAATATCGTGCGGATGCCAGCACGTTACCCTGCCGCGATCAAGCGAGGCGAAGACAATGAAGCCGAAGACATGGACGGTGATTACCAACACGGGCAAACAAGCAGACCTTGAGTCTGGCCTTGAGAAGAAGGAGGTTCAAAAGCCGACGCACATCAGCGCCAAAGAGTTTGTTCACTGGCTGGCGGCTAAGAGCCATATTGATGATGATTCTTTGCAATCATTATTTAAGCGGTAAGAAGGATCAACGTCATCGATGGATTCTGAAGAAGGACGGTCGCCGCCTTTGCAATTGATTGATGATTAAGAGAAGCGCTGCGCAGTGTTGGGCGTGCGTAAAAAACGGTGAAGAAGATATGTGCCCAAGTAATTGCGGTGAGCAATCTTGCTCAGACGCTGAGCGGCTCACTCGCTACCATGTTAGGTAGGTCAGATATTGCAGGCTTCGCGCCATCTTAGATTACGAAACCGTTGCTGCCCCTTGTCGTTTCCAATTTTTTTGTCGGCAAGTTAAGCGCCGATATCGCTTCAAACGTTGTCAACAATGATTACAGGAGTATGTAATGAAACTCAAAACAAATGCAATATGGGTCTTAGCTCTTACCGTCGGGTTCATCGCGTTTGTAACGCCGAAGCCAGCCACTGCCCATCAATCTCAAGAAAACCAGAACGTCAACCGCGCCGACAGCAAGGACAACGCGAACAACCTTATGTATCAGCAGGGACTCAGCCACGGAGCGGCCGACCGCACTAATAGCCAGCCTCACCAGTATCGCTTGCAGCCAAATGATTCGGGCGACCGCCGTGCTTATGAGTCGGGATACGACGAAGGCTATCGAAATGATCGTAGTGTCGCTCGCGACTCAAGCGCACAGAACACCCAGTACGTTCCTCGGCCTGACGCCAGTGGCAACGTGGCAACCCAAAACGGCTTTCAGGATGGTGCAAACGACGGTTTGCAGGATCGGCAGTCAGGACGCAGTTCCCGTGCAACGAAACATCGTAGCTATGAGCGTGGAAACCGGGGCTACGACGCCAGCTTTGGTGGCAAGGACCAGTTCAAGTCCTCGTACCGTGAGGCTTACATTCAAGGATACGACAAGGGCTATAACAGTGGAGGCTCTGATCACCGGTAATCCCTGTCGAATTTGCAACCAAGAATGTCTGGTGGATTGAGGTCGGTCACACCCTGCGGCGAGGAGTTCATCCTCGGATACAGCCCGCAATCAGTGCATAAACGGGTGGCGGAAAAGCAGGCAAAGTGGCACGAGATTTTTGGACACTCTCAACAAAACCTTGCTCCCAAAATTTTCCTTTGCCACGGCAGACCTTCAATCACAGGGAAAGTCGAGAAAAACCCGTTCCCTTGGCAATAAAACTGTAGCGACGGCAAAGATTTCGGCCCAATGACTATAACTGCACAGGGAGGACGGGATGAATCGAGAACGGGCGCTGAGGGTCGTGATGGTATTGGTGGGATTGATCTTTTTGCTGGGTGTTTACCCGCTGATGATGTTTCTATGNNGTGTCTACCCGCTGATGATGTTTCTATGGCCGAGCGGGTGGCGATGGCAGCCTAATCAGCCGGAATACGAGCAGATGATCCTTGGCGTGTATGCCACACTCGGTATTTTCCTAATAATCGCATCGCGCAACCCGTCGGAGAATCGCAGCCTAATCGCCTTCACGGCATGGTCGAGTCTCGTTCACGCTGCCATTATGGCGGTGCAGGCATTCGGTAACGCGAGCGAACACGGACATCTGCTGGGTGACATACCGGCGCTTGTCATTGTCGGCGTTGCACTGATAGCACTCGCGCCAGCCAAGCAATCGGCGGCGCGGGCATCGGCATCGGGTGCGTAGGAACGCCCTCTGGAAAAACGCGCATCCGACATCCCCATCCTGAAGAAAGCCAAAGGCGAAAATGTAGCGGTGTACCGGTTGTTGGCGCTAGCAAGGCGATTTCACTAATTGAACATTTTCGTTTCTGTAGTTAGTGCAATCGCGATTTTGCAACAACTATNNCGAGGCAGAGTTGCCAGTTTGATTCGAGTCCGGGTTCTCGATATTGATTCGAGTCCTGGGGAAATGGGGCGCCGCCATGTCGTTGACCCTTGCCACTCCTGCGCTTGTCACAGTATCCGAACAGCGCGTGAATTCCGCATCCTCTCCGCTTTCGTCAAACATCAAAGTGCAGGTTCAGAGATTCTGGCAGGAATCACCTTGTGACTCATGGTTCACGAATGAGCCGCGCGGGACCGCCGGCTTCTATCGGAGCCTCGACGAGCACAGGTATAAAGTGCATCCGCGTCTACAATCGGCGGTCGGCTTTGAAAAAACCCGCGGGTGGCGGGTCCTCGAAATCGGTTGCGGATGCGGCAGCGAGGCCGAACGCTTCGTTCGCGCCGGTGCTCATTACACCGCAATCGACCTGACGAACGCGGCGGTGAGCATAACGCGGCGGCGTTTTCAACTGGCAAATCTGGAAGGACGGTTCGTCCAGGGCGATGCTGAGAACATGCCCTTCCCTGACGGCTCTTTTGACTTCGTTTATTCGCATGGAGTGCTTCACCACACACCCGATACGCCCCGAGCCATCCGCGAGATTTACCGGGTTCTCTCTCCAGGTGGACGGGCCGTGATCATGCTTTATTATCGCCAATCGTTCAATTACTACGTAAATCTGGGAATCGTCCGCCGCTTGCGCGCGCATCTGCTCAGAACAGAGCTGGGTATCAAGCTGTCTCGGGCAATCTTTGGCGAGACAGAGCAAGATCTGCGGCGGCATGCAGAACTCATCCGCAAGGATCCCGGTTTTTACCTGGAGATGCGAAACATGCTCAACCGAAATACCGATGGCCCCGACAACCCGCTTTCACAAGTTTTCTCAAAATCATCGGCGCAACAAATGTTCCGGCAATTCAAGAATGTCAAAACAGAAGTCATGTTTTGGAATCCGAACTGGCTCCCAGTTATCGGAAAGCTGCTTCCTCATTCGATCGAGGATCGACTCGCATCACGCTGGGGCTGGCATCTTTGGATTTTCGCGCAGAAGCGCCATCTGGAATTCACAAGGCCGAGAGAAATTTCGTGCCCAGAGCATCTCAGCGCCAACAACGCGCCAGTTCTAGCCGAGGCGCTCGTCAACTGAAAATGGCTGGTGACCTTTGCAGTACGTTCGACGGTTTGGTAGAGCAACCTCGGCTTGTTGAGGTGAGCAGGTGTTTGCACTAATTGAGAATCGCGACACGTAGTTAGTGAAATGGCGATGTTGCAACAGTTATCGCCCGGAGAGAGCGCTCACTTTTCCAGCAAAACCTGCTGGATGCCCAGGTCTCGCGGCTTTGTCCTGGTGGTAAAGTTGGCCTCATGGCCGACACCACAAACCCCGAAAGCTTTGAGGAGATTGTAGAGTGGGCATACAGCACCCTGCCACAGAAGATCAGGGACCTGCCAGATTTCCCCGGCATTCAAGTGGTTGACGAGCCTCCTGCGGACGTATTGGAGGACATATCGAACAGAAAGAAATGGCGCCGTAGAACTGAGCTATTGGGATTGTACAGCGGCACATTTAGGACGAAACGGTCGTACACCCAGGTGAAGTATGCCCCCGACTTGATATTTGTTTTTCGTGGCCCCATTCTGCGCTGTTCAAAAGGAGATTTGCGGGCCGAAGTGAAACGGGTGGTCTGGCATGAGGTTGCACACTGGCTTGGCTACGAAACTGAGGAGCAAGTGAAGGCCTTGGG
>PLBX01000111.1:0-5098 GCA_003135495.1 Acidobacteriaceae bacterium
CAACGCTGCTGGTCATTCGACGACCCAGCGAGCTCGATTCGGCTGCTTAAAACCATTCGAAAACTGAAACCGGATGTGGTCTGGTTCAATCTTCTCTTTAGTACATTCGGCCGGAATCCTCTGGTTGCGTTCGCCGGATTGCTGACTCCACTGCTGGCGCGCATGACGGGCTGCTACACCCATGTCACCCTGCACCATCTCATGGACACCGTGAATTTAAAGGATGCCGGCGTCAAACATGCGCGCCTGTATCGTTTTGCCGGCGCCTTTGCCACCAAAATGCTTCTTCGGTCGAATTCGGTCTCCGTGCTCATGCCGGGATACCGGAAGATTCTGCACGATAAGTACGGGCGCGACAATGTTCACCTGCGCTCCCATGGCATTTTGACCACTCGTCCCGAAGCGCCAGATTTTTCACGGCGCGGCAATCGGGAGCATCGCATTCTGGCATTCGGCAAGTGGGGTACTTACAAACGACTTGAGCTGATGATCGACGCATTCCAGGAGGTGGGAAAGAAATTACCAAACGCCAGATTGGTAATCGCTGGAGGCAATCATCCACAGGCTGCTGGTTATGTGGAATCCGTCAAGAAGAAGTGGGCCCACGATCCACGAATCGAATTTACCGGTTATCTGGAGGAAGAGCGCTTGCCGGATCTATTCCAGAGCTCTTCAGTAGCTGTAATGCCCTATTCTTCGTCCACGGGATGTAGTGGTGTAGCGCACTTGGCATGCGCCTATGGAGTTCCGGTCATTTGCGCCGATCTGCCCGATTTTCGCGAGATGGCGGATGGTGAAGATATTGCAATCGAGTTCTATAAGCCCGGGCAGGCGCAAGACCTGGCAAATTGCCTGTTTGATTTCCTGACGAATCCCGCAAAGCAGGAAGCGATGGCAATGCAGAATTTCTCTTCGGCTTTGCGCATGACCATGCCAATGATCGTCCAAAAATATCTACGGCATTTTGAATTGGGACGGAGAGTAGAGGCCCTTCGTTACGTAACCAGGTTCCGGCGTTTGCCGGGCTGGGTTCCTTCCAAGGCGCCGTTGTTGAAATTGATGACCAGGAATTCGCTCGGCTGGGTCCGTCGCTCGGCGGTTCGCCGCCCGATTAGCAATGGACCCGACCGGAGCGCCTTACTCGACGACCAGGTTAATGGTAGCCGTGGAACTGGTAGACCCGGAGTTCCCTTGAACGGTAACGGCCACCTTGCTAGTAGCAGGGGTGTCAGCAGTAGTAGTAGTGACGGCCTTGTTAGCAGAGGTTATCCCTCCGCAGGAAATGGTAACCATCCCGATGGCGACGATGGCGCCCAAAGCGAGAACCCGCAAGCGGCGCCGGCATGGCCGAGTGCCTACAAAAGTGAAGCCGACCACGCCGAACGGGAGAAGCCATGCAATGTCACCGGGGATGGGATTCCCCCCCTTGGGTGAATGGGGGTTTGAAGGTGGACGTGGGGCTGAAACTGAAACTTGCGAAATAGTGAGTTTCGAGGCCACGGGGCTCGATCCCGGAGTTACAGAAGCTGGAGAAAAAGAGCAACTCAAGTTTTTGGGCAGGCCCAGGCAGGAGAGCGCGATCGGAGCATTGAAAGCTCCAGACTGGGGATTGGCGTTGACCATCACGCTTACCGACTGCCCTGCTGGCAAGGTCAAAGAAACTGGAGTTGCACTCAGATAGAAAGTCGGCGGTTTGGCTACAAAACAGGTCGGTGTGTAAGTGATCGCGCCGCTGATTTGGTTCGCCAGGTTAGGCTTGCCGACAGCTTGCACGAACAGGTCGTAGTTGCCGGAAGGAATCGGGAAACTGCAGAGGTTTAACGAGTGCACGTCCGTCGCTAGATCAGTAAGCGGCATCAGGTTCTGACCATCCGAACTGATGTATACGGTGTAATGATCAACCGTATTCTCGTTGCCATTCCCTTTCACGCCCCACTGCAATGCGCTCCCACTGGTTGAGGCAGAAACCGACAAACAATTGTCGATGCCGGATTCCAGTTCCGTAGCTTCTTCGTAATCGTTCCACGTTACCAGTTGAAGGTCCGGCAACTGCTTGCTGACACTGTACATGCTATTGAGCTTGGCGAATGTCTGCAGCCATGTCTGGCCGCACTGCTGATTCATAACGCGATGGGAACCCCATGACGCGAAGGCATCGTTGAATCCTTTGTAAGTCGCTCCGACTGTCTGCTCATGCGGAAACGACATACCGGTATCGTAGAAGCTATTGAGATAACCAATGCCGTAATCGCTCGTCGTCGGCATTACCCAGGAATAGCTGCCATCGCTAAGAACGTGGCTGAATCCGCTGTTGTTCTGAAAGATGTAATAGGGATGCGTGCTTAACGCAGCGGTGGCCGCGTTCCAGTCCACCGTATATTCGAGGTCCACACTGAAATTAGTGACCACCGGCTGGCCGTTTTCCCGCATGTAGGCGGGAGAGGTGAAGTATGTGTTCTCCATGTATTGGAGTTCGTTCACCAATGCTTCTTGCGGAGAACAGCCGTGGCAGGAGTACCACTTGATAGCCCCGGCGTCGATCATGATGGCGAAAGTAAACCCAGGATGATTCTCGGCTTCGGCCTTGACCAGCTGAGTGCCTTCGTCAATGGCATTGTTTGGCCCGTACCAGTCAATGATGACGCCATTGATTCCGCGGCTCACCATGTCATCAATCTGACGCTTGACCTGCGCCGGATCATTCGAGCTGTATCCAATATTCATGTGGCCCGTGCCGCCGAACCAGGTCAGTAAATGGGCGTAAACCTTGGTAGTGGCTCCGGAATACAGCAGGGAGTGCACGTCAACTTTGCTGATGTTCCCGGCGCCTCGATTGCCATTGGTCTGGCTGGAGAAAGTATTGGCAGCGCTGGTATTATTCGAGGTTTGCTCGGCGAAAGTCGTAGTCGGTGCTACGTAGGAACTCGCCGAACTGAGTAGGGACTGTGCGAATAGCAGCGTCGCAACAAAATATCGGAGTCGCATTTTACCCTCGGGCGCGGAGGAGTTCCCATCGCTCCAGATCCATAAAGGAGCTGTTGCCGGAACGGGGGAGCCGCCCGCCTGTAATTGATTTGGTAGAAAGAGATAACTTCCGACACGTTACGATTGAAGCTGCTCGACGGGTAGATCACTTAAGATTAGGAACCTAAGTGCGACGACTAATAGCCATGTCCAAAAGCGCCGGCGCGGATGGAAATGCTTGCGCTATCGGCTTTCGTTCCCTGGACCGGAAAATGCACCCATGTTCTCCGGATGAACCAACCTCGGAAGCTGCAAGCTCATCAAAATATAGCTATTTAGGCTTTTCATTGAGGAATCCAAGTGCAATCGAATAGCACGAACCCACGTAGGTTTTTCGCCCTGTGCGCCCTCTTCCTGACTCTCACTTTCTTATGCGCTTGCCGTGGATTGGTTAGCGGCTCGGGGGTTACCCCCGGTAACTTGCAATCCATTAAGCACGTGATTTTCATGCTGCAGGAGAACCGCAGCTTTGACTCCTATTATGGAATGCTGAACCCATACAAGAAGGCGAATAACTTCAGTGTCGGCACCGACGGCCAAACTTATGACGTGGACGGCATCGACGATAAGCTAACGCAATTCGCGAACAACGACGATGAAGGGCAGTCGTTCAGCCTGTTCAAACTTAAAAGCGCATGCATCGATGATATGAGTTCGGCATGGCTGGAAAGCTACGGCGATGTAAGTCCATACGACTTCAGCCCCACCCGCGCAATTCTGATGGACGGATTCGTCCACACCGCGGAGGGCTTCGCCAAGTCGGGCTCTGGCAATGGGCCTTATACCGACCTAGTCGGCAAGCGGGCGATGGGCTATTACGATCAGACCCTGCTGAATTATTACTACTTCATGGCGTCGGAGTTTGCCATCTCAGATCGCTGGTTTTCTCCGGTGTCGAGCAAGAGCACTCCCAACAGGATTGCGACCATGACGGGCGGAACCACGCAGGGATTAGTCCACGATCCCTTTGCCGACGATAAGTTCACGACTCCTTTAAACATCAACACGATCTTCCAGGAGTTAGACCAGAATAACGTTTCGTGGAGGATTTACTATTCAATTACAAAGGGTGGTTGTACGGATCTAAGTGGCGATTGCGGACTGGCCGGCGGCGCTAACGATTTCCCAGTTACTAGTTTTTCGGATTTTTCTTATTCGGCGCAATACCTCTACGAGAATCCCACGCAGGCCGCATGCACTGCTCCGACAGTCGGTTCGCAACAAGCGGTTGGCGACTCGACCAATGCCTTTTGCATAGACCCGAATCACATCGCGCCGATCGCGCAGTACATGACCGATGTAGCGAACAACACTTTGCCTAACTATGCCTTTATTGAGACCGCTTACGGGCAAAGCGACGAGCATCCGGGCGCGAACCAATCAATTCTTGTCGGCCAGCAAATCGTCGCCAACATCGCGAATGCTCTCATGCAGAGTCCATCGTGGACGAGTTCCGTTCTATTCGTGAGTTATGACGAGGCCGGCGGCCCATTTGATCATGTGCCTCCCGTGCCCGGCCATTCCAACGACAACACCGACACTTCGCTGGGGACGATTCCGGATATCAGTACGATTGCGGTGAATCCAGATGGCTTCAATCCATGCCTTCCCCCAGTGGCTGGAACACCGACGGCGAATTGCGATCTGTTATCGACGGATCCCGGGGCTAACGCAGCCGATGCCCCGGCGCAACAAGGCTTTGCGGCGCAACTCGGTTTCCGCGTGCCGAACCTGGTGATTTCTCCCTTTACGCGGATGCACTATGTGTCGCACATTCCCATGGACCACACTGCCGTTTTGAAATTTGTGGAGAACCGGTTTATCAATTCGTCGGCGCATCTGACGAATCGCGATGCAGCGCAACCGAATTTGCTGGATTTCTTCGACTTCAACTACATACCGTGGATAACGCCGCCCATCACGCCGGTCCCGGTCGCCCCCTCAGCGGCTACCTGCAACGCCAGCAACATGTAACCCGTCCAGTATTAATGGAGCGCCGGGTGTCCCCGCCCGGCCACAACCACACACAGGCCTAAGCTCCGCCCTTGGCTATACACCGCGTTCCACACACGCT
>PLBX01000111.1:5169-11857 GCA_003135495.1 Acidobacteriaceae bacterium
GCAATCTGCTCCGCCGAAGACGACTCTTCCACATAATCTTCCAGGATGGCGTCAAGCACATCGTAAGGCGGAAGCGAATCCGAATCCTTCTGACCCTCGCGCAATTCCGCCGACGGCGGCTTCTGAATCGTATTCTCAGGAATCACTTTGCGGCGGGAATTCACATAAGCGCTCAGCCGATACACCAGCGTTTTCGGAACATCGGAAATCACCGCCAACCCTCCGACCATGTCGCCATACAGAGTGCAATAACCGACCGCCAATTCGCTCTTATTGCCGGTCGAAAGCACCAGCGCTCCCAATTTATTCGACATCGCCATCAACAGCATTCCGCGAGCGCGCGATTGAATATTCTCTTCCGTCACATCCGGCGCCATGCCGCTAAATACCGGCTCCAATGTGCGGCATGCGGCCGCATAGATCTCGTTGATCGAAAGCAGTTCAAAACGAATCTTCAAATTGCGCGCCAGTTCCCGCGCATCGTCAATCGAACCCTGCGAAGAATACGGCCCCGGCATTCCAACGCCGATAATATTTTTGGCTCCAAGCGCATCGGTCGCGATCGCCGCCGTCAGCGCAGAATCGATTCCTCCACTCAGCCCGATGATCGCGCGTTCAAACCCGCACTTGTGAACGTAATCTCGCGTCCCTAAAACTAGCGCCTCATAAGCGCTGGCATCCTCGCCCGGAATCTGCGAATGCAAATCTCCGGTAAGTTTTTCAGAGTCAAAGTAAATCAGGTCTTCCTCGAACGATTTCCCGCTCGCGATCACCTTGCCATCCGGCCCAATTACCAGGCTCGATCCATCGAACAGCAAACTGTCGTTCCCGCCAACCTGGTTCACCATCGCCACGGGAACCCTCTGATTTTTTGCAATCGCCGCCAGCATGTCATGTCGCAACTCCCGCTTCCCAAGCCAGAATGGCGAAGCCGAAATATTGAGCACGAAATCGCCGCCCGCTCGTACCAATTCTTCGACCGGATCGATGCCATAAAGCCGCCGGTTCCAGAAACGCTTGTCGTTCCAGGCGTCTTCGCAAATGGTCAGAGCCATCTGCTTGTCACACAGGCTGAACAGATGCTGGCTCGTGGCGGGAGCAAAATTGCGCATCTCATCGAAGACGTCATAGGTTGGCAACAGCATCTTCGACTGGATGAACTCGATGCGCCCATCGCGCAACAGCGCCGCCGAGTTCATAACTTTTTTGCCGGACTCCGCTTCTGCGGGAGTCACAGTCCCGCAAATCACCGCAATACCTTTCGTCTCCGCAGCAATGCGTTCCACGGTGGCGCGGCACGTGGTCACAAACGCAGGCAGTTCGACCAGATCACGCGGCGGATATCCCGACACAGCGAGTTCAGGAAAAAGAATCAGGCCAGCGCCGGCTTTCCGCGCCTCCTGCGAAAATTGAATGATTTTGGCGGCGTTGCCAGTAAAGTCCCCAACTGTGGGGTTGATCTGACCCAGGGCGATCTTCACACTATTAGTGTAGAAGCTAGAGGCGGAGAAGGTCGAGGCCGCCCGCGGCGAATCGCGGCCAATGAAGTGACTCTTTTGATGCGACCCTTCAAATCATCGCAGAAAATCTGCCCTATCACGCTGCCTCAGTTCAGTTGGGAATTATCTGAGGCCCGGGCGAGTCAGGCGGCGCAATCACCGGAACATTAGCGGCACCTGGCTTATTTGACTCCGGCATCTGTTCTCCGGGACGCCTTAAAGTGGGCGCGTTCTTCGGACGACCTTCTTCCTTCTTGGCCACTTTGGGCGCACTCAAATCCACTTCCTTATCCACGCGCACGATCTTCTGTCCGTCCACCTTCATGGTCTCCACTCTTATGACCTCGTCGCCGACGAAGCGCACGAAATCTACGTCCTGCGGAGGCGTACCATAAATCCACTCTTCATAATCAGTCTCGCCATCTCGTTCGCGTACTCGCTTCGGCGGACGCCCCTTGGCGTAAATAACCATCTCTTCACTCATGCCCACTAGCACATGATGGCTCTTGATCGCCTCCTTTACCTGTGGGGGCACAGTCTCAAGGTAAGCCTCGAGAGCGGTCTTCGAATTAAAATCAAACACCGGCCGCAACAAGTCCTTCAATTGTGGCCCCGTCATCTCCGGAACATACTTATCAAAATAGAGATCCACAAACGAACCGCGAGCATTGGCGACGGGGTCAGATGGCGCCACCGGCGCGGTCGAGTTCGCCCCTGAAATCTGAATGTGCTGGTACCACTTCTGTTTTTTAATCGGGCCGCCATTGATCTCAAAGCGGATGTAGTTCTCTTTAATTACGACATCGCTGATCCGGGCCCTGTCTCCAGCTTTAGCGGCGGGTCCCCACAGTGCCATCAACTGTTGCAGTTCCGCGCCATTCGGAGTCACTGTCCCATTCTTGAGCTTTAACCCAGTCTTCCCCATGGGAAACGGCGTGCGGATGTAAACCAGGTCTTCGTTGAAAGCATGGATAATCTCCTCCCGTGTTGCCTTGGAGATCTTGGGGGGCGGGGGGTTCTCACCGAATGCCAGAGTAGTGACTATGAGGAGGAGCAGGACCACCAAAAGCCGATAACCGATGGGGTAAGCGAAAGAGGACCGCATGGAGCACCCGGGCCGACAAGTATGATTATAGATCAAGCCCTCACGCCGCTTCTCGGTATCGAATCGCACTCTTGCTTTTGAAATACTGTGCCCGGACATGAAATTCGAGAACATCAAACACCCTCCCCGTCGTGACCTCCCCTCGGTTACTTCAGTAACGGTGAGTTGTACTTTAAGCACCTGAGTCCTTCGCCCATCACCAACATAGAATGAGTCTAGTACGGACTGGCTTCCCCCGCGCCTGGGCCGACAGGATTGCTTTTTTGCCACTCAAATTACCTATTCCCGCGCGTATTCCGCTGCTCTACGTGATTCTCGCCGTATTGCTCGCAATTAGCGTGCTTCCAATGTATTTTTATTCGGCCCAGATTGAGAACATGAACCGGGAGCGCCTCAAGACCAACGAAATGCTCCTGCAAAACACGGTGACTCGTTCGCTCGCCGACGACATCTTTCAGCATCAGGAAGCTCTACACATGATGCTGGCTAATCTGTCGTCCTCGGTCCAGGTCATGATGCTCGCGAACCCAGGCGACAACGACCTTAATAACAGCGCCCAGACACTTCCAACCCCGGAACTCCGTGCGATGCTGGAAAATTTCGTCTCCTCTTCAAACGACATCGCCTATGCCACGCTCCTCAACGCAGACGCCAAAGGAGTATCAGCCGGGCGCATTGAGCCCGATGCTTTTCTGCAACGTGAACTGGAGCGTGCCTATGAAGCAGCGCGCGAAGGGCGAATCTTTAGCGGCCAGCCGCTGATGGTGGGCAGCGGAAAATCGGCCCACACCGTCATGCTGGTCAGTTCCCCCATCATGTACGACGGACGTTTTCTCGGCATGATCGGGTCGGTGGTTGACATGGAATACTTGATCCGCCGTCTGCGGCAAGTGAGCCTCACCGGATTAATGCCCTACGTAGTCGATAGCCAGGGACGATTAGTTGCGGCCGCCACTTCGCAATACGCCACCGGGCAGGACATGACCCACTTCGACATTGTCCGCAGCTTCGTGGGCGATGGCGTCAAGGCCCAGCTTGCCGCCACACGTGAATTCACGATCAGTGGCGGCAAAGAC
The DNA here is from genome assembly GCA_003135495.1 of Acidobacteriaceae bacterium. GTDB lineage: Bacteria > Acidobacteriota > Terriglobia > Terriglobales > Acidobacteriaceae > Acidiflorens. Next base: position 8,850 of record PLBX01000111.1, read on the forward strand.
GCGACCGAGATGCTCGGGACCTATAGTCCTGTCACCTCTCTCGATTGGGCCGTGGTAGTGCAAAAGCCTCGTGAAGACGCCTATCGCGGAATCTATGAAATGCAGCGCACCGGACGCTTGTTGGCCCTGCTAGCAGTCTTCGTCAGCGTTGGACTCAGTATCCTCTCTGCCCGGCGCATCACCAGTCCGCTCCAGGTGCTGGCGCAGTCCAGCCGCGCCGTTGCGCGCGGTGATTTCTCGCAACGTGTCCACGTTAAAACCCGCACCGAGATCGGCGAACTCGCAACCACCTTCAACACCATGTCGGAGGAACTCGAGCATTTCGTCGAGGACCTCAAGCGTGCCGCCGAAGAGAACAAAGCGCTGTTTATGGGATCCATCCAAATGCTCGCCGGAGCGGTCGACGAAAAAGATCCCTACACCCGCGGCCACTCTGACCGCGTTACCAAGTATTCGCTGATGGTTGCAAAAGAGATGGGAGCGGACGCCGAATTTCTGGAGATTGTTCGAATCTCAGCGCAACTGCATGACGTGGGCAAGATCGGCATTGAAGATCGCATCCTGAAAAAACCGGGCGCGCTGACCCCGGAAGAGTTCGAGATCATGAAGACGCACACCACGAAGGGCGCCAACATACTTCGTCCCGTGCCGCAACTGAGTGCGATGCTCCCCGGCATCGAACTGCATCACGAAGCCCTCAACGGCCGCGGCTATCCCTACGGCTTAAAAGACGACGAAATCCCTTTGCTCGCGCGTGTGATCGCAGTAGCAGATACGTTCGACGCCCTTACCACCAACCGCCCTTATCAAAAAGCACACGATCCCATAGAAGCGCTGCGTATCATCCAAAATCTCTCCGGGCAGCGCCTCGATCCCAAGGCTATCGCTGCGCTGCTCGCGGTGTTTCAACGCGGAGAAATTACGATCCAGAAACAATTCCTCCCGCCGCCTCCAACGGAATCAGTCGCTCAGCCACTGCCCACTCCCGAAATCGAGCCGCTGCCGGTCGAAACCGTTCGCAGCTAGCCGCTCGTTGTTAGTGGCTCGGTGTCAGTCGCTCGGTTAGTGGCTCGGTTAGTAGCTTGTCGCAAACGGCCATCCCCTCCCGCCTATATAATCGTAGGCGGAACCCTGATGATTCAAACCCTCTTTGGCAGTCTGGACGAAGAAAAGAAACCTAGTTTTGTAGAGCGCATGAAGGAGGCGGTCTCGCGCACCCGCGAGAACCTCGCCGAACGCATCGAAGAAGTTGTTTCCATCGGCAAGGAGATCGACCGCTCCACCCTCGATGATCTCGAAGCCACTCTCATCGGCGCCGATCTCGGTACGACGACCACGCATGAAGTTCTCGAAAAACTCCGGGAGAAAGCAGATCGCAAGCAAATTAAGGACGTTGATGAACTGAAGCGGCTGCTGAAGGAAGAACTGCTGGCGATTCTGACAGCCACCGACTCGCGGCCCGTCACAAAAGTCACCGGCTCCCCGGAAGTGATCATGGTAGTAGGCGTCAATGGCGCGGGCAAGACTACAACCATCGGAAAACTGGCGCAGGTATTTCGCGCGCAAGGGAAAACCGTGTTGATGTGCGCGGCTGATACCTTCCGAGCCGCAGCCATCGAGCAACTCGAAATCTGGGGACAGCGTACCGGAACCGAAGTGATCAAGACAAAACCCGGCGGCGATCCTTCCGCGGTTTTGTTTGACGCGTTGCAGTCAGCCAATTCGCGCCACACCGATTATGTGATCGTCGATACAGCAGGACGCCTCCACACCAAGCAGAACCTGATGCTCGAACTTGAAAAGATGAAACGCACCGCCCAACGCATCGTGCCCGGGGCCCCTCACGAAACTTTACTGGTAATGGACGCCACCACGGGCCAAAATGGACTGCAACAAGCACGGCAATTTACCCAATCGGCCGGCGTAACCGGGATTGTGTTAACCAAACTCGATGGCACCGCCAAAGGCGGCGTAGTGGTAGCAATCTCACGCGAACTTCGTCTCCCGGTCCGCTTCGTAGGAGTCGGCGAGAAAGCCACTGATCTGCTACCCTTCGACCCAAAAGATTTTGTGAACTCGCTTTTTACATAGCGAACGTTAAGGACTATACGGTGGAGTAACGGGCGTCCTCGCCCGTTCCCCGCACGTTTTGGGTGGTACCTTGGCATGGCGTCCTCCACGAGTCCGCGCCCGGAACCGCCGTGGCAGATTTGGATCGTACAGATTTGGATCATGGATAATGAGCGAAGCGCCGCCGTCCGATGAACAACACCTACGCAATGCCCTCGACCTGGCAAAGGCAGGGATCGGCCTGGTGTCCCCGAATCCCGCCGTGGGCGCGGTGCTCGTCGATGCGAAAGGTCGCGAAGTCGGAAGCGGCACCCACACTTACGCCGGCATAAAACATGCCGAAGTACTCGCGCTTGAACAAGCCGGCGAAGCCGCTAAAGGCGCAACCCTCTATGTGAACCTGGAGCCGTGCTCGCATCACGGCCGCACCGCACCATGCGCCGACGCCGTGATCGCCGCTGGCATCAGCCGAGTCGTCTGCTCCATGGAAGATCCAAATCCGAAAGTGGCTGGACGGGGATTTGCCAAGCTTCGCGAAGCGGGCATACAGGTCGACGTAAGCCTGTTCGAAGCCGAAGCGAAAAAACTGAACGAAAGTTTCGCCAAATACATTCGATCAGGCAAACCACTAGTCACCCTAAAATCGGCGATGAGCCTGGACGGAAAAATTGCCCCCCGCAAGCCGCAATCCGAGAGTAGGCCCGCTCCTCATTGGATCACCGGCGACGAGGCGCGCGCCCACCTGCACCAACTCCGCCACCAGAACGACGCCATCCTTGTCGGAGTTGGAACCGTGATCGCCGACGATCCTCTGCTGACCGACCGCAGCGCCCTGCCTCGGCGCCGCAAACTCTTACGCGTGATCCTCGATTCACATTTAAGGATTCCGCTCAAGTCGCAATTAATCCGCACCGCCGAGAACGATGTTCTCGTGATCT
>PLBX01000469.1:0-650 GCA_003135495.1 Acidobacteriaceae bacterium
CGAAGTCGGTGACGGTGGAGTAGTCAGCGGCCGCCTTTTTCAAAGGCTATTATTCTCAAAGGCTCTTCTCAGTCTTCGCGCGTTGTAACTTCCATGGCTTTGGAGCGGTGACTTCTGGCGGGGCCAGTAATCGTAACTCTCCCTCGTCCGCTCCGGTGAGCCTCANNACGCCACTCACAAGCTTTGCCTCAAGGATAGGGAAAGGATCGTTACTGTCGATTGCATGGGCGCTTGTGAGTTCGCCATTGTTGTCCAGTTGGATCGTGGCGCCGCGAACGGTCCCAACCAACTTGCCTTGTTGGTCTTCCAGTTTGATCGTTTCGAAAACCTTGCCTTTGAAGGTGGCATTCCAAATTCCAACGAATGGATGCAATTCAGCGGCGTTGTTAGGAGTTCCGGATGCTTGAAGAGCCGCTCCCGGTAATCCGATAGATCCCGCTAATAAGATCACTAATGCACTGGACCAGATGAACCATGCGTTCGCACATGTTTTTNNGAATGCCATTCACGGACTTCGCTAGTGATTCCATAAGGCGATCCTCCAATTTTATTGTCGACTATTCTGGAGCCCTTATCTCTTCTCTGTCGTTCGACATTCTAGACCGTGGCCATAAAGAGTTCAAAGGCATAGCTGAGTCCGTGCGGCTGCA
>PLBX01000469.1:680-1029 GCA_003135495.1 Acidobacteriaceae bacterium
GTTCCGGGGCAATGGCTCTCGGTGAAGGCGACTACGCCTGAGGGCGAGGAAATTACGCGCGCTTACTCGATCGCATCGCCGCCGTCCGACAACGGGCATATTGCCTTCTGCCTGAATCGAGTGGAAGAAGGGTTTATGTCGAATCATCTTTTCGATCTGGAGGAAGGTTCGAAGATTACGTTTCAGGGGCCGTTTGGTGATTTCATTTTACGGCCGCCGCTGCGAGACACGGTTTTCATTGCTACGGGAACGGGAATTGCGCCGTTCCGATCTATTCTGCAGTGGGTGCTGGCGGAGCCGAGCCGCCATCAAGGGCGGCAGTTCTGGTTGCTGTTCGGGGCACGGCGGG
>PLBX01000469.1:1044-3844 GCA_003135495.1 Acidobacteriaceae bacterium
GGCTTGCGCGGATATGTGCAGCAGCATCTCGGAGAAATCGTGGGAATGCGGACGGATATGGACGCCTACATCTGCGGCCTGGATAAGATGGTGACGGCAAATCGCGAATTGCTGAAGGGTTTGGGGTGGGATCGAAAATCGATCCGCTACGAAAAGTACGATTAGTTTGAAGTGCGCGGCAGCAGAGTGGCAGTTAGCCTTACAATCAGCATCCAGTTCTAACTCAAATAACTCTGAGGGGAATTTATTGTGTACGTTGCAGACGACAAGCGGTATGACTCGATGCCATATCGGCGCTCGGGGCGCAGCGGCTTAAACCTGCCTGCGATTTCGCTGGGGCTGTGGCACAACTTTGGCGGGGTGGATAACTTCGAGAATGGGCGCGCCATGCTGAGGCGGGCCTTCGATCTCGGAATCACACATTTCGATCTCGCCAATAATTATGGGCCTCCGTATGGATCGGCGGAAGAAACATTTGGCCAGATTTTCAAAAAAGATTTCGTACCTTACCGCGACGAGCTCATCATCTCGACGAAGGCTGGGTGGGATATGTGGCCCGGCCCGTATGGTGATTTCGGTTCGCGCAAATATATGCTGGCGAGCCTCGATCAAAGCTTGAAGCGGATGGGTCTGGAATATGTCGACATTTTTTACCATCATCGACCGGATCCGGAGACGCCGATGGAAGAGTCGATGGGGGCGCTGGATACGGCGGTGCGTTCGGGGCGAGCGCTGTATGCGGGGATTTCCGCTTATGATGCCAAGCAGACTGCGGAGGCGATCAAAATTTTGCGCGCTCTGGGAACGCCTTGCCTGATTCATCAGCCAAAGTATTCGATGCTGGTACGCGATCCGGAACAGGGATTGTTCGATGTGCTGGAAAAAGAAGGAGTGGGATCGATCGTATTCAGCCCGCTGGCCCAGGGCTTGCTGTCTGACCGTTATCTTCAGGGCATTCCTGCTGACTCGAGGGCGGCTCGCGATTTTTATTTAAAGAAGAAAGATATCGGCGAAGACAAACTGGCGAAGATTCGCGAGCTGAATAAAATCGCCAAAGAGCGAGGGCAGACACTGGCGGAGATGGCCGTGGCCTGGGTGCTGCGCGATCCGCGCGTGACCAGCGCTTTGGTGGGGACGAGCAAGGTGTCGCAGGTGGATGACAACGTTGCCGCGCTTAAGAACTTAAAATTTTCAGCGGAGGAGTTGCGGAAAATTGACGGCGTTCTTGCGGGAAAGTAAGACGGGGTGGGCTGCTGCGACGAAAATGATGCGTGTGGCGGCGGGGTTATATTCAATTCGGACGGGGCACAGCCCCGTCACCACACAAGTACTAGCTGATAGATGAAAACAGATAAGACCAAAATCGTTCGCTGCACTTGGGCAAGCAATGATTTATCCATCCTTTATCACGATCAGGAATGGGGCGTGCCGCAGCATGATGATGGGGTGCTTTTCGAGTTTCTGATACTGGAGGGGGCGCAGGCGGGGCTTAGTTGGGACGCGATTCTGCGCAAGCGCGAAAACTACCATGCCGCTTTCGATGGTTTCGATCCTAAGAAAGTTGCGAAGTATGACGGGCGCAAGGCGCAGCAGTTGCTGCGCAATGAGGGCATCGTCCGCAACCGGCTGAAAATAGCTTCGGCTATACAGAATGCCAAAGCATTTCTTGCGGTGCAAAAAGAATTTGGTTCCTTCGATCGCTACGTCTGGCAGTTCGTTGGGGGCAAACCGCTTGTGAACGCGTGGAAGATGGGGACGCGGCTTCCTGCAACCACGCGAGAATCGGATGCCATGAGTAAGGATATGAAGAAGCGTGGCTTCAACTTTGTGGGTTCCACAATTTGCTACGCGTTTATGCAGGCTACGGGCATGGTGAATGATCATGCGGTGGAGTGTTTCCGCTATCGCGCCTGGTAAATGCGGCTTGTCAAAGGGCACTGCATCTCCCCTATCGACATCTCACCCTTCGGTTGACTGTTCTGAATCGCAACCGTCCAATAAAATAGTGGGTTGTAAGCAAGAGGCTTGGCGCGCCTACAAAAAAGTGCCGCCGAGCGCGAGTGAAATTCTGACTTGAGGGAATCATGCGAAATTTGCTGAAGGTAGTAATCGCTTCGATGATGTCGGTGTCGTTTCTATTGGCGCAAGGTTCACCTGCGGCACAGCCGGCGAAAAATAATCCGGCACAAGAAGGCGCGAGACAGTCCGATTCACCGAAGCCGGCTTCCGACGTGCGTTTCAACGTCGACATGATCGATACCAAGATCGATCCCTGCACAGATTTCTACGCGTACGCTTGCAGTAAGTGGCTGGCGAAGAATCCGATTCCGGCTGACCGTTCTTCATGGGGACGCTTCAACGAATTGCAGCAGCGCGGGGAATATATTGTGCGCGAGATTCTGGAGAAGGCGGCGGAGCAATCTTCACGAGACGCTAATGAACAGAAGATAGGCGACTACTACGCCAGTTGCATGGACGAGAATGCGGTTGAGAAGGCGGGCACCAAGCCACTCGACCCTGACTTTCAGAGCGTTGCGGCAATCAAGTCAAAGGGCGAGCTTGCGAAGGAGATCGTGCGACTGCACCGCGAAGGCGAGGATGTGTTGTTCAACTTCGATTCCGGCTCGGACTTCAAGAATGCGAGCCAGATCATTGCCCAGGCGGATCAGGGTGGCATGGGGATGCCGGATCGCGACTACTACTTTAAAGACGATCCGAAGTCGGTTGAGTTGAGAAAGAAATATGTTGAACACGTGACGAAGATGTTCGTGCTGCTCGGCGACAGTCAGGCGAAAGCCGA